>VBOK01000197.1 GCA_005877565.1 Nitrospirota bacterium | reverse complement strand
TCCTGTTGTGCAAGAAATCTTCCAGCCGCATCCCTGTTGGTTCCTCCGAAGGTCCGCTCGAGTCCCGAGACACGCTTCTTGAATGAATTGCCCTTGAAGGCTTGGAGCAGCTCTGTTGCTTTGATGAGGTCGTTCATTAGCAATCCATTGAGGATCAAATCTACTACGCAGTCCAACGCTTGTCCACCACGGCGGCCGATGAATGGACCCCTCACCCTTCCCTCTCCCTCAAGGGGCGAGGGGAAGAGTTGTATTCCTACGCCACGAAGCGCTGGCGGCGCCAGAGGATGTAGGCGGTGAAGACGGCGAGGGACACCATGAAGGCGATCCGGATGCGGTGGGGGCCCGGCAGGACGGCCAGGTTTACGCCGACGTTGATGACGCCGAAGCCGGCGTACAGTAGATAGACGAAGAACCCCCACCGCTTGACCAGCAGGAACCCCACGCCGATGAGGATGTGCAGGGTGGGCGACTGGGCCTTGGAGAGGACCCCCCAGACGCCGGGCAGAGTCGTGCCGAGGATTTTCAGCCCGTAGTCCGGCCGCGCCTGGATGATGTACAGGTCGGTCAGGGCGGTGAGCAGGAAGAGAAAGCCGATGGCCTGCAGGTCCACGCTGCCGCGCGACGGCAGGGGGAGGATGGGGAAGAGCGAGCCTGGGCTGCTGGACGAGTAGGCATCCTGGACTTGTCGTGCCCAGCAGACCGCTGCGACGACGGGGACGAAGGCGTACAGGAGGAACGGGGTGAAGGGGCCTTCGAAGGCGTACCCGAAGTACCACGCGGCCCCTACCATGAGGCCCAGCGTGAGCACCTCGGCTGCTTTTACGTAGTGACGCTTGAGCAGTTGGCCCGCCCCCGGGAGGAATGCAGACAGGAGCGCGGCTGTCAGGTCAGGAGGGCGTGAGACCTCGTTATCCCCCGAGGGTGTCGAGGGCCTCTTTGAGGCTTTTGTGGACGCACGTGAAGATCGGCGTGTCGCGCAGGGTGTAGCGGCTCCCCTCGGTTTCGCGCAACGCCATGACCAGGTCCAGGAAGTCTTCCGGCTTGTCGCTTTCGAAGGCCACGACCCATTCCTGGTCGTCCAATCCGAATGAGTATGTCGTGTTGAGCTTGACCGATGGGAACCGGTGCCCTACTTCGATGTGCTCGTCCATCATGCCCTGCCGGGCCGCCTTGGTGAGGAGGAACCAGCCGCGGGTCTTCAGGAACGGGTAGACGAAGATGTACTTGCTCTTGCCGGGCACGATCGTCAGACGCTTGCTCTCCTGGTTGTCGTGGGTGTGGTGGTCCACGTAGATGGAGCGTTTCGTCATGGCGAGGTAGGAGTAGGGCGTCGAGAGGTACTTGCCCAACCCGCTGGCGAGGATCTTGGTGCTCATTTCCTGGAACAACTCGAGCTCATACGAGATCCGCCAGAGCATGACGTCGCAGTCCCCGCGGATGCCGACCGTCGAGTAAGGGATGACCATCACCTTGCCGGCATAGTCCTCGACGGCCCGGATCAACTCCTGCTTCCCCTGGGTCCGTTCGGATTCCGGCAGGCGCCGCCAGGCGGGGTCAACCTTGTAGAACGCGAAATTGACGAATTGGCGCCGTTGCGGCTGCTGCTCAGGACCAGCCATGCCCATCCCTCCCTAGCAAAGCTCTCCTTTCTAGCACCCGATGCGGAGTTTTGTCAATCGCCGTGGCCGAGGGTGGCACGTGAAATTTTCTATCAAGTTGAACCTGTCGGGTGTATACTCAAACCCCAACCGTGGGAGCCCTTCCCGAGAGCTTTGTCGAAATCGACGGCGTCCTGGTGGATCGCCGAATCTTCACCACCCCCTTCATCTGTGACGTGGTGATTCAGCAGTGTCGCTCGGCGTGCTGCCACCGGGGGTGCGTCGTGACGGGCGGGGACATCGAGCGGCTCACTCCCCACATGGACGGCATCGTGCGGTATCTGCCCGAGGCCAAGCGTGAGTTTCTTCGCCGAGCAGGGGGGAGTTTTGTTGGCGACCCCGAGCGGCAGGGAACCGACATGCTCCCGCAGGAGACCATGGCCATGATTCGGTTCTTCAAGTCGCCTGAGGACATGCGCTGCACCTGGGTCGTGGACGACGAGTGTGTCTTCCTGTATCCGTCCACCCAATCCGCGCCCGGCAACGGCCATCGCGTGACCGTGAACCATTGCGCCGTGCACTCCTACGCGCTGGAGCGCGGGATGGACTGGCAGAGCTTCAAACCGGCGGATTGTGTCCAGTTCCCCCTCTGTTTCTACCAAAAGGACGGCCGGACGGTGCTGGCCTTGCAGGAAGAGCCGGGCCAAGCCATCGTTCCGTGCCTCAATAACCCCATTGGGCCCCCTATGTACCGCAGCCTCGAGGGCACCATCATCTACCTCCTGGGTGAGCGCTTCAATGAAAAGGTCCAGGCTTACGGACGCGAGCATTTCCCGGAGTGAACAGCCGGGGTAAGGGGCCCTCCCATGGTGCGCGCCGAGATCATCGCGATCGGCTCCGAATTGGTCCTCGGCGGCGTGGCCGACACCAACTCGCTCTACCTCGCCGAGGAACTGCTGAAGCTCGGCATCGAGGTCCGTTACAAGACCGTCGTCGGCGACGATCCCAAGGACATCGAGGCGGCCCTCCAGCACGCGTTGGGGCGGGCAGACGTGGTGATCACCACCGGGGGCCTGGGTCCGACCGAAGATGATCTGACCCGCAAGGTCGTCGCGCGGGTGACCGGCCGGCGGCTGGTGCTGCACGACGAGACCCTGCAGCGCATCACCCAGCAACTTGAGGCCCGGCATCGCCGGGCGACAGCCGAGCAGACGACGCAAGCCCTGATCCCAAGGGGTGCCAAAGTCATCCCGAATCCCGTCGGCACCGCGCCGGGGTTTTTCCTCTGCTTCAAGGATGAGGGGAAGGCAGAGCGCGCGCTGATGTGCCTGCCCGGCGTCGCCATGGAGGTGCAGCACATCTTTCCCGAGGGAGGGAGCGTCTTGCTCGAGGCGTTAGTCGGCACGGCGGCGCGCGGCATGCTCCTCCGCCACCGGCTGCGGACGTTCGGGCTTGTGGAATCGGAGGTGGATGCGCGCTTGAGGGATCTGTACACGGCCGAGCGCAACGCCATCCTCGGCCTGCAGGCCGGCGTCTATGGCGTGGACATCTCGCTCACGGTCCGGGGCCGGGATCCGGATTCGGCTGAAGCGGTGATGAGGCGAATGGAACGCGCAGTGCGGGATCGGGTCTGGGACTACCTGTACGCAGCCGGGGATCAGACTATGGAAGGCGTGGTTGCCTTGAAGCTGAAGGCGAAAGGCCTCACCGTGGCTGTCGCGGAGTCCTGCACAGGGGGACTGATCAGCCAGCGGCTGACCTCCGTTCCGGGCAGTTCCGCCTACTTCGACCGCGCCGTGGTGGCGTATAGCGACCGGGCGAAGGTAGACCTGTTGAAGGTGCCGGAGGCGCTCATCCGCGCAAAGGGCGCGGTCAGCGGCGAGGTTGCCCAAGCCATGGCGGAAGGGGTCCGTGAGAAGAGCGGGGCCGATCTCGGCCTCGCGGTGACCGGCATCGCCGGGCCGACGGGCGGGACAAAGGAAAAACCGGTGGGGCTGGTGTACCTGGCCCTGGCCGACAAGCGGAAGGCAGCCGTGCGGTCCCATCTGTTCAGCGGGGATCGGGACGGGATCCGGTGCCGCGCCTCGCAGGCGGCGTTAGACTTGCTGCGGCGCTATTTATCAGGAAAGGCAATAGAATAGTTTTTATCTTTTCCCTCCGCACGGTGTCCAACCTGAGTGACAGGGGGCTTGCCTGAAGATTTGAAGGGTGCTATCATTTTGATAGCACCGCGTAACTGAGAGGAGAGAGCCATGCCCCACATACTTGTCAGAGACTTGGACTCGGACATCGTGGAACGGCTCAAGTCCCGCGCCAAGCAGCACGGGCGGTCGTTGCAGGGAGAGGTCAAAGCGATCCTGGAAGAAGCCACGCCCATGAGCGTGAGCGAAGCGAGGGCCGTGTCGGAGAAATGGCAGAAATACTTCAAGGGCCGCAAGTTCAGCGATAGCGCGAAATTGATTCGGGATGACCGGGAGCGGTGACCCGCCTTGTCGTGGATGCCAGCGTGGCGGTGAAATGGCTCGTACCGGAAGGCCATGCCGACGCGGCCCGCCGAATACTGAGCCCGAACCATGAACTGCTGGCTCCCGACCTCATTTGGGCCGAAGTCGGAAATGTCATATGGAAAAAGTGGCGCCGTGGCGAGGTTCCGGGTCATGCGGCCGGCGACCTCTTGCAGGATTTTCGCCGTTACCCTGTGCAGACATTTGCGTCCCGGGCGTTGATGTCCACCGCGTGGGGTCTGGCGGAACGCTACCGCCGGAGTTTCTACGACAGCTTGTACCTGGCTCTAGCCGCCAGCGCGGAATGTCCATTAGTGACAGCCGATCTCAAGCTCTACAACCAACTCAAGGCCGGCCCCTTTGCGGAAAGTCTGGTCTGGGTCGAGGACACCCCACGCGCTTAAACGGTTTTTATCTTTTCCCTCCGCACGGTGTCCAACCTGGATAATGGGCATCGTTCCACTTGCTCGACATAAACAGCTATGATATAGCTATGGCGTGCGACGTCGTCGAAAGAATAAAGACACGCAACTAAAGGAATTCGAAACGAGGGACTTGGGCCATGACATTGCCCGGAGCAAAGCTGCGGTCGTCGTGCGCCCCAAGACCCGGCAGATGCCGACCTCGATTTTTCTCGATCCAGCCATCATCGAAAAGCTAAGGAGCAAGGCCGAGAAACGCGGGCCTCAGGCCATCGCTATTCTTCCCTTGCTCCCGCCAGGGGCGAGGGGAAAGAAAGGGTAGACCCATAAAAAAATGATCCGGGCCTTCATCGCCATTCAACTTTCCGACGAGATGAAGCGTCAGATAGGAAGTGTGCAGGCAGAGTTGAAACGGGAGGTCTCCGGTTCGGGACGGGGAGGCAAGGCTGTCAAGATCGGCAAGGTCGGATGGACCCAGCCCGAGGGCATCCATCTGACGCTCAAGTTTTTGGGAGACATCCAGGAGACGCAGGTGGAAGCCTTGCGAGAGATCCTACACAAAGCGGCCGCGCCGGCCCGCCCCTTCACGCTGGAAGCCCGTGGGCTGGGCGCCTTTCCGAATCCGCGCGCGCCCCGCGTGATCTGGCTGGGACTGCACGGGAGCCACGACGACATGGCGGAACTGCAGCGCCTTCAGGCGGCCGTGGAGGACGGCGTGGCGGGTCTCGGGTTCGCGAAGGAGGCCCGCGCCTTCACGCCCCATCTGACCCTGGCCCGCATTCGTGATCGCGTGGAGGCGGGGGCGCTGGAGCCGGTCCTCACCGCCCAGCAGAACCGCGTCGTGGGAGAGTTCGCGGCGTCCTCGGTGGAACTCATCAAGAGTGAGCTCCGTCCGAGCGGCGCCGTCTATACAACCTTGGTGGAAGTGCCCTTCGGCGCTGGAGTATAATCGAGCACTTTGGCACCGATCAGCATCGAAAAGGAGAACGCGATGGCCGAGCGGGAAGAAAAGAAGCGCGCCATGGAACTGGCGATTGCCCAGATCGAAAAGCAGTTCGGCAAAGGATCCATCATGAAGCTGGGGGCCGCCGAAGCCCCTCCGGACGTGCCGGTCATCCCATCAGGCTCGCTGGGCCTGGATCTGGCGCTAGGCACGGGCGGGCTGCCCCGCGGCCGCGTCATTGAGATCTTCGGCCCGGAATCGTCCGGGAAGACCACGCTCATGCTACACACGATCGCGGAGGCGCAGAAGGCCGGCGGCACGGCCGCCTTCATCGATGCGGAGCATGCGCTGGACCTGACCTATGCGGAGAAGCTGGGCGTCAACACCGCCGACCTGCTGGTGTCGCAGCCGGATACCGGCGAGCAGGCGCTGGAGATCACGGAAACCCTCGTCCGGAGCGGCGCCGTGGACATCATCGTGATCGATTCGGTGGCCGCGCTCGTGCCCCGCGCCGAGCTCGAAGGGGAGATGGGAGATGCCCACATGGGCCTGCAGGCGCGGCTCATGTCCCAGGCGCTCCGGAAGCTGACCTCGTCGATCTCCCGCTCGCAGACCACCGTGGTGTTCATCAACCAGATCCGCATGAAGATCGGCGTCATGTTCGGCAACCCCGAGACGACCACCGGCGGGAACGCGCTCAAGTTCTACGCCTCGGTCCGGCTCGACATCCGCCGGATCGAGTCCATTAAGGACGCTCAGGACGTCATGGGCAGCCGGGTCCGTGTGAAGGTGGTGAAGAACAAGATGGCGCCGCCGTTCAAGCAGGCCGAGTTCGACGTGCTGTTCGCCGAGGGGGTCTCCAAGGCCGGCGAGCTGATCGATCTCGGCGTGGACCGGAAGATCGTCGACAAGAGCGGGGCCTGGTTCTCCTACGGAGGCGAGCGGATCGGCCAGGGGCGCGAGGCGGCACGGGACTATCTCAAGGCCCATCCGGCCGTCGCGCGCGAGATCGAGGTCAAGATCCGCGAGGTCGCCGGCGTGGGCGCCAAGGCCGCGGGGCACGCCCGGCCGGTTGCCGAGAAGCGTCCCGATGACAAGCGCTCGCCGACCGGCAAGGTCGTCTCCTAGAGCTGATCCTATTGCGGCAGCGGTCCGGTATCTGGCGCGAGGGGACCGGAGCGCGGCCCAGGTCCAACGTTACTTGGCCGGCCGCGGGTTTTCCGGCACCGCGATGCGCCGCGCGCTCCGCACTCTGCAGCGGCTGGGCTATGTCGACGACAAGGCGGTCGCGCTCCGCGTGGCGGAGGCCCGGTTGGCCCGCCGTCCGATGGCGCGGGAGGCCTTGGCAGCCGAGCTTGAGGCGCGGGGGTTTTCCGCCGGAGCAGTGGCCCGGGCGGTGGAGCACGCGTATGGCGGGCTTTCGGACGAGGACGTGGCGCAGCGGTTTCTCAAGTCCCTGCCGCGCCGGTTCAGCGACCCGGTCCGGGAGGGCCGCCGGCGGGAGGGTCTGCTCCGGGGGCGCGGGTTCTCCGCCGACGTCAGCGAGAGCGTGCTCGGAGTCACGGCGAACCCTTCATGATTCTGGGTGATCCATGCAGACGGCGAACGATTTACGACAAGGCTTCCTGGACTACTTCAAAGGGCAGGGCCACGCCGTTGTCCCGAGTTCCTCGCTGATTCCGCAGGCCGATCCCACGCTGCTCTTCACCAACGCCGGCATGGTCCAGTTCAAGGGCGTCTTCCTCGGAGAGGAGCACCGCGCCTACACCCGGGCCGCCTCCTCGCAGAAATGCATCCGGGCCGGCGGCAAGCACAACGATCTCGAGAACGTCGGGCACACCGGCCGGCACCACACCTTCTTCGAGATGCTCGGCAACTTCTCCTTTGGCGACTACTTCAAGGAAGAGGCAATCGATCTGGCATGGGAATATCTGACCCGCGTCGTCAAGCTTTCGCCGGAACGGCTGTGGGTGACGGTCTACAAGGAGGACAACGAGGCCTACACCGTCTGGGCAACGAAGATCAAGATCCCAGCCTCTCGCATCGTCAAATGCGGGGAGCAGGACAACTTCTGGCAGATGGCGGACACCGGCCCCTGCGGGCCCTGCTCCGAAATCCATTACGACCAGGGAGCCGGCGTGCCCGGTGACCCGTTCCCGAACGGCGAAGGCGACCGAGTCATAGAGCTCTGGAACCTGGTCTTCATGCAGTACCACCGGGACGAGAAGGGCGCGCTCCACCCGCTGCCCAAGCCCAGCATCGACACCGGCATGGGTCTGGAGCGTCTCGCAGCGGTGGTCCAGGGCAAGACGAGTAACTATGATTCCGATCTGTTCCAGCCGATCATCCGCGCGATCGGGGAGATGGCCCGCAAACGGTACGGCGCGTCGGCGGACGACGACCGCGCGATGTGCGTCATCGCGGACCACCTGCGGGCCATCGCGTTCCTGATCGCGGAGGGCATCCTCCCGTCGAACGAAGGTCGTGGCTATGTCCTGCGCCGCATCCTCCGCCGCGCCGGTCGCTACGGGCGGCTGCTGGGCTTGGGCCTCGACGGGCCGTTCTTGTACCGATTGACAGCGCCCGTCATCGACTTGATGAAGGGGGCCTACCCGGAGCTGGAGCGGGCCCGCGCCACGATCGATCGGGTCACCAAGGCTGAGGAAGAGCGGTTCCTGGACACGCTGGACAAGGGGCTGCGGCTGCTCGATGAGATCGTCGCCGAGGTGAAGCGGGCCAATCAGCGGGTGATCTCGGGCGAGGCGCTGTTCAAGCTGTACGACACCTACGGCTTTCCCCTCGACCTGGCGGCCGATTCGGCAAAGGACCAGGGATTGACGGTGGACGAGGCGGGCTTTCTGGCAGCGCTCAATGAGCAGCGGGAGCGGGCGCGCAAGTCCGCCGGTTTTGTCGCGGCCAAGACCAAGGAGATCTACTCCAAACTCGGCGGAATCGTGGCGCCGACACAGTTCGTGGGCTATTCCCAGTTGGAGACCGAGAGCTTTGTCCAAGCCATCGTCAAGCAGGACGCGCGTATCAAGGAAGCGGTGGAAGGCGACGAGATCGAAATCGCCCTGGACCGCACGCCGTTCTACGCGGAAGGCGGCGGGCAGGTCGGCGATCAGGGAATTCTGACCGGGCCGGACGGAGTGATTGAGGTGAAACAGACGACCAGGCCGGCGCCGGATTTGTTCCTGCATCAGGGCGTCGTGACGCGCGGTCGGATCCGCGAAGGGGATCGGCTGAGGGCGCACGTGGACCCGCGCCTGCGGTTTGGCGCGGCGCGCAACCACACCGCCACGCACCTCCTGCACGCGGTGCTCCGGGAGGTGCTGGGGCCGCACGTCAAGCAGTACGGCTCGCTGGTGGCGCCCAACCGCCTCCGCTTCGACTTCACACATTTTGCTCCCGTGCGGCCCGGCCAACTGGAGGAGGTGGAAGCCATCGTCAACGAGCGGATCCGAGCCGACGCGCCGGTGCAGACGAAGATCATGGGCATCTCCGAAGCGATGCAGGAAGGCGCGCTCGCCTTCTTCGGCGACAAGTACGGGGAGGAAGTCCGCGTCGTCGAAATCAATGCGTTCAGCAAGGAGCTCTGCGGCGGCACCCACTGTCGCCACACCGGAGAGATCGGGCTCTTCAAGCTCGTCTCGGAGGGCGGCGTGGCCGCGGGCGTGCGCCGGATCGAAGCGCAAACGGGCGAAGGGGCCTACGAGCTGCTGAAGCAGCGGGAAACCGAGCTTCGCACGCTGGCCGACCTCCTCAAGACCAACCCGGCCGATGTCGTGACCAAGGCCCGCAAGCTTGTGACGACGCTGAAGGAGAAAGAAGAAGAACTGGAGAGGCTCAAGGCCCGGTTAGCGTCGGGCGGGACTGGAGGCGGCGGTGAGACGCGCGTGGTGGCGGGCGTGCCGGTGTACATCCAGCGGGTGGACGGCCTGGAGATGAACGACTTGCGAAGCCTCGCTGATCAAGTGCGGGACAAGCTCAAGTCCGGGATCGTCGCGCTGGGTACCGTGAAGGACGACAAGGCCTCACTGCTGGTAGCCGTCACGAAGGACCTGGCGGCGCGGTTTCCGGCGGGGGAGCTCATCAAGCCGCTGGCGGCGGAGATCGGCGGGACTGGCGGGGGACGTCCGGAGATGGCCCAGGCCGGGGGCAAACAGATCGATCGGCTGGATGCGGCCCTGGCCCAGGCCGTGACGGTGGTAGAGCGGAAGGCGGGAGGGTGAGACAGGCGATCGCGTTCGTGGGAGCCCTCGTGCTCGTCGGCACGGTGGCCGCCTACGGGTATCGCGCCGTGGCCCTGCCAAGCCAGGCGACCGAAGTTCATCACGTCGTGGAGGTCCTCGAAGGCGCCTCATTCAGGGAAGTGGCCAACCTGCTCGCGCAGAAGGGCCTGATCGTGAGCCCGTTCTGGTTCCGGCTGCTGGGCAAGGTCCAGGACGCCGAGCGGAAGATCAAACCGGGCGAGTATGACCTGCATACGGCGATGCGGCCAGTTGAGATCCTCAACGCGCTGGTCAAGGGCAAGGTCATCCAATACAGCGTCTTGATTCCCGAAGGCCTCACGGCCCAGCAGATCGGCAAGTTGCTGGAGGAGGCGAGCATCGCGAAGGAAGCGGACATCGCGCGCCTGGTGGCGGACCCTGCCTTTGTGAAGTCGCTGGGCATCGAGGGTCGGACGTTGGAGGGGTATCTCTTCCCCGAGACGTACCATTTCCCGCGGCGGACCAAAC
>VBOK01000196.1 GCA_005877565.1 Nitrospirota bacterium | reverse complement strand
GACGACGACAAAAGCCATGCGAATGATTGATCTCATCATGGAAGTCCTCCGTTATTTAGACGCGCGCCCCCCTTAACCTCAGAAAAACTAGCCTGTCCCCGTTTCTTGTCCTTAAGTCGTCTGAAGCCCGATATCGAACGTTCCCACGTAGCCTGGCGGCTGCCGCGTGAGCTGAAGGATCAGTTGCTCGCCGCCGTCTCGGAAAATACCGTCTTGTATATTCCTCAACGTACGGTGCCCCTTGGCCGTGTATGGAGCTTGCGCGTGGATCTGATCCGTGAGGGCTTCATCGAAGTACAGCTGCGACGTAAACTCATACCCCCGTCGTGACTCAGGATGCGTACGGATCTTGAAGTGGATGTGGACGGCTCTGCCCGGGTACCAACCGGGATAGATCGTGAGAAACCTGGCCGTCCCCTGAGTGTCCGTGACCTGATAGCCGCGCAAGAATTTCTTCCCTCGTGTGTCAAAGGACCGATCCCGAACGTCCGAATAGACGCCGAGCGCGTCGCAGTGCCAGACATCCACCATGACGCCCGCGAGCGGCGTGCAGTCGTTGCCGCTGATCTGATGGACACGAAGCGCGAGCTGGAGTGGAACACCTTCTTTCACCGAGCCGTCTGAGGGGTCCGATCGGATGTCTGACCGGTTGAGTCTGTCGTCCACGAAATACGGGCCTTCCGTCTGTTCCGGCCTCACGATGCAGGGAGGCATCGCCGTCACGGTCGGTTTCCGAGACCATAGGCTCGTCCACCATGATGAGCCGGACTGCCCGCGTTCGCACCCCACCAGCACAGCGGCGGCTGTTGTCCCCACAAGGCCGAGCATCTCCCGTCGGCTCAGATTGCGGTTCACTGGAGTGTACTTCACCATGTCCCGTTTCACGGCGTCTGCCTCCAAAGCACAACTTAATATGGGGGGCTGAAATGGGAACAAGGCTACTTTCAAATTGAAGTGGTGTCAACCCGTTCTACAAAGGGCTGGTGGCCTGCCTGACCCCTTTTTCTTTGCTTCTTTCTGGACGGGTTCAAGGAGGCAGGCTATCTAAGGAGGATAGTAATGGGAAGTCCGTTACCTATCTATTTCTGTAGGGGCACGGCAAAACCACTCCTTCTTTGTAAGGCCACTGTCGTCTAATGTAATGGAATGAAAGCAAAGTTAAGAAAATAACAACCGCCGTGTGCCTCGGTATAGGGATTGCTATTTTGAGGAGGGAGCAGTCATCTGAAGACCTTCCGATTCCCGAATAATTATGACTAGGTTCATTTACAATTCAATGCTTATTCTGGTTTCAACGGTATTGGTTGTCATTGTGCTCGCGAGCGAAATGAACACGTTAGCCAGTGATCGGTACGTCTATACGCTTTCGACTTCACGACTCATTGACAAGTATGTCTATCTGATACGGAGTTCAAATCCTTGTGGGAACCCGAAAGTGTCATTGATGGAGGCTTATGCGATTGCCGAAGCCGTGTACGCCGCGGTGGAAGAGAACCCGGACCTCAATGGGTTTGTGATCCTCTGCTTGATGAAGACAGAGTCAAACTATGACAGGAAGGCTATCTCCCATAAGGGCTATTCTGGGTTGATGCAGACACCGGGGATGTCCGGATACATTGACCTCGATGTCAGGTGGGGGGTTCGCATCCTGAAAGAGAAATTAGAACTCGCCAATTACGATCTTAAAAAGGCGATTGCCTTGTATAAGGGCGGTAACAACCGACTGGCTCGAAAGCAAGCCGAGGAGTTTATGCGGCGTTGGAGAAAGGTGTCTCGGGAGATGATCTAAATGGAAACGAAGATTGAGAGGACGCGACTGACCGAAGAGTTGCTCGTTTCATCTGACATTATTGAGGAAATGGTCGAGCAGCGTGTTGGCCCGGGAATCCTGCTGCTGTCGCCCGCAGTGCAACTGATGCATATGAATCCGCAGGCCTGGGAGCTGTGCGGGAAGATTATGCGGGCGGAGCACGGGAAGGTGGCCACGGGCGTGCTCCCAACGGCTGTCACCAAGCTGTGCGCCGAAGTCATCACGGTGCTCCAGGTCAGAACCGTTGCGAAGGACTGGGAACAGGTGCATATCAGGAGCCTGGTGAGCACCCCGAATCCGCCCGTCCTCCTTCGGGCCTTCGGGTTTCCCGATCGCGTGGGCGCCCAATTGGCGCGGATCCTCATCCTCATGGAGGAGTTTGCCCAGCGCAAAGAGCGTGGCCCCGAGAAGGCGCGGGAGCGGTTCCATCTCACCGCCCGCCAGCATGAGGTGATCCGCTATCTGGCCAGAGGGCAGACGAACAAGGAAATCGCGAACGCGCTCAAGGTTACCGAACAGACGGTCAAAGAGCACATCAAGCACATCATGGAGAAAACCCGCAGTACCACTCGCACGGGCATCCTCGCGCGGATTTTCAGTTCCTGACCGGTCCCTCTCGGCTGCAGCACCTGCCCGCTTAAGAACCTAGAACTCCTTCGACCAGGAGATAAAGATGCCGTGCCCTCCTCGTTTCGGTCCGCTGTCCGAACTCCGGAAGACTCCGAAATTGTAGCTGTAGTTGAGTTCGATTTGCGAGCGCCATGGCGCTCCACTGATAATGCCGCTTCCCACCGCAGGAAGCGAATCCATCTTCATTTTAATCGTGCCGTTATCCGCAAAACGGGGTTGCTCGACGATTCCATAGGTCCCGCGGATATACGGATACAGAAAAAACAAGGCTTCATACCGATACGTCAGATCGATGATGCCGTATCTCCGAGGAAATAATTCCGTGAAGGCGACCCCCGGCATCATGGGAAGTGACAGCGCTTCCCATTCATACCCAATCGGCCGCCCCGGCAAACGGAAGGCGGAAAAGCGGTCCAGATCCTTCCCCAGCCCGCCATAGGCCGACCAGATGAGTCGGTGCCGCTCATTGGCCACGAACGGCACCCCGGCCGCAGCCACTCCATACACGCTCCCTGCAAGATAATTTTTTTCGCTACGAAAGTCAGGTGCGTCGAAGGCCACCCCGCCCCAGTTTTGCCAATGCGCCCGCTGGCCGTACAACACGTCGCCGCCAAACGAGAAGCCCCGGTGCGGCAGTTCCATCAAATTTCGATCGAGCATGTCGGTCCGCAGCCGGAGATGCACGCGTCCCTCATAGGTGTCGCTGGGAAGGATGAACCCTGGCGCCGTATGTTTGGTGCGTTGGAACCAGCGATAACCGGGCTCATAGGTGAGCGAGATTTCCAGGGCGTTGTCCTGATGTCCTGGAGGCAGCACCTTTCGATATCCGATGCCCAATCCTGCGTAAACATAGTTCCATTGAATCTCGACGTCTTGGATGCGCTGGCCTTCGACGTATTCAGAACGACCGAGAGGCGCGATGAAATTGTTGAACGTGAACACTGCCTCCCACCCATCCCACGACCTCGGCGCGAGATCGTACCGGACATCATTGACGATGCCCGCGAAGGTGCCGCGAAAGCGTTGCGTATCCCAGTTATGCCAGACGAATAGGCTGCCAAAGGGAAGCACGGAGAGCTGGATTGGGCCGCTCGGAATCAATTGCATGCCAACATCGATGGCGGTGATGTGTCGGCGATTGCGTTCCGGAACATCGATCGGTAGCCCAAACAATTCGGCATGAAATGTTTCGCCTGCTAGCGTGGTTCTCGTTTCCTCGCCATAGGCGGCTGGCAGAAAGAGAAAGCTGCTGGCAATACACGTACGGAGCCAAAAGCTGATGAACGACCTATCAGCCACGCACGCACGCCATCAAGGGGCCCTCCTAAAAAAGATGATGTTAGCAAATTTCCATCGAGAATTGGTATTCCATGCGACCATTGCGAAATCTGACCCTCTCCCCTATACTACCGACCGACGCAGATGAATCTGGTTAGTCGCACCAAAAACATTCTTCTCAGCCCGAAGCAGGAGTGGCAGGTCATCGATGACGAAGCCACGAGCGTCGGCGGGCTCTACGTCGGCTACATCGTCCCGCTTGCGGCGATCGGGCCCGTCGCCTCGAGCATCGGGATGGCGGTCTTCGGAATCAGCGTGCCGGTCTTGGGGACCTACCGGGTGCCGATTGACGCCGCGGTCCGGCAGGGAATTACGCAGTACGTGCTGGCGCTCGTCGGCGTGTTCGTGCTCGCCCTGATCATCGACGAGCTCGCACCCTATTTCAGGGGCCAGGAGAACCGGTACCAGGCGCTCAAGGTCGCCGCCTACTCGAGCACAGCGGTTTGGATCGTGGGCATCGTTGGGCTCATTCCCGCGCTGAGCATTCTCTGGCCGCTCGGCCTGTACAGCCTGTACCTCCTCTCTCTCGGCCTGCCCGTGCTGATGAAAGTGCCGCAGGACAAGGCAATGGGCTATACGGTCGCGGTGATCATTTGCGCGGTGCTGCTGTTCTTCGTGATCGGAATGATCGCGGCGAAACTCGGCGGCGGGCCGGTCATCGAGGCAGGGAATCTGAAGGGAATTCCCTAAAAATCAATCAGGGTCCAGCGGGTCCGGGCTGGGCTTTGACTGTAAAGTCAGTCGAGGCCAGGACATCTCCCGTCTCGCTGACGACTTCCACCCTCCACTTTCCAGCCGATATCGCCTTGCTGCTCCAGGTGCGCGTGGAAGGGTAATTGATGTTCAGGGGAACTTCGGCGGCTTGCTCCCCGTCAGCGTACCAGACGTGTTTGATGGTGGCGGGAACATTCTGGGAATTGATTTTCGTCCAGCAATAGACGCGTCCAACAGAGACATCAAACTCGGTGGCTTCTCCCACAAGCTCTCTGGACTCCACACCAGTCCCGAGCGCAATCTTCTCGACCTGATAAGGCTTGGGCGCTTCTGCTTGTTCTTTAGGAGCCTGGGCACCAACCGTGGAGGCCAAAGAAAGGACAGCCACTAACACCATCATGTTTCTCATAGGATTTCTCCCTTTTTCTTCCGGGGCCTGTCTGGCAGTCCGCATCATGCCGGCTAGCGTACCCGCCTAGGTCCGCCGAGTCAAGAACTGGAAAGTAGCCTGTCCCTTTTTCTATTTGCCGCCTAGACTACTGAAACTGAACGCACGCGAGATTGAGTCACCATAGTGCAGCTCATGTCC
>VBOK01000264.1 GCA_005877565.1 Nitrospirota bacterium | reverse complement strand
CCCGTTCCGCCGGGTGGAGCTATAGGCCAGCCGTTCGCCGGAATTCGAAAAGACGGCGGAGGTGTTCCGGGACTTGCCGTCGGTCAGAAGGGTCACGTCGCTAGTGCCCAGATCATAACGATAGAACTGGTAGAATTCGTCCCCGCCGGTGTCTTTGCTGAAGACAAACCACCGCGCGTCCTTCGGCGGGTACGAGGCGCCATGGACCGGATCGGAAAAGAAGGTGAGTTGCGTACGGGCTCCGCCCGGGAATTGGACCTGGTGCACCTGCACCGTCTCGGCGAAGCGCGTGCGGACGAGCATTTCGCGCTTGCTGGGGTGCCAGCTCAAAAACGCCGCACGACGGAACTCGGTATACCGGCTGACTGCCTCGACGAGCGTGGCTGACACTCTGGGAATGCCTTCGACAACCAGGTTGTCGCCAGGAGGAATTGCTGCTTCTTGGGCATGGACTGAGGTGAAGAAAACGAGGAGGAGAAAAACGATGCAGGAAATGCGTTTCACGGCAGGCCAGGAATCCACCGGGATACAGACTTGCAATACGACTCGTAGGATGCCCCGAACAATCGCCGCAAGGTTGGCTCCTCGTAGTACACGATGAATAGCTGGAACCACACAAGCAGGAGTCCGACGTAGAGGAACAGGACGGCCGACTCGAACAGCAAGGCCTCCCCGAGCAGGATGAGCGTGATGCCCACATACATCCGCCCAGCAGGATCGGAGGCAGTCCTAGGATCCGCCAAGCGCCGATCTCCATGGGGAACAACTGAAAGCCCGAGGTGAGCAACAGATACGGAACAAGAACCGTCGCCGTCCCGGGGACCAGGATCGTGAAGAGCGATGACTTGAGTGCAATCACTTCTTGCCGCCCATGTATTTCTCCCTCAACGCCTCTTTTTCGCTATGATGCTTGTCCTCCATGGCGCGCATGTCTTGCTTGCACTTGTCATGGAGCGCGCGCCGGTCCTGCTCGTGCTTGTCCTCCAGTTGCCGCATCTCGTTTCTCATCTGCTCGTGCATCTCACGTTTGCCCTGCTCGCTCTGCTCAACGGCCAGCGACGTGCCTGCCGTGAAGGCCAGCGTCGCCGCCAGCACAAACCCGCCCAACCCTAGCCTCTGCCATGTTCGCATCATGACCTCACCTCCTTTATTGAAACCGCAATCAAGTCGCCTGACTCAGACCTTCAGATGCGTCCGGATTCGCGTGATCCTCTCCTGAAGCGCATCCGGTGTCAACCGCTTCGGCTGATGCGAGATGCGCCACACGGGCTCCTTCGGCGCCGGATCGTCGGCCAGCCGGGGGATGAGATGCCAGTGGATGTGGGGAAGCTGATTGCCGAGCAATTCATAGTTGATTTTGACGGCATCGAACGTGACGGCCAGCGTGCGCGAGACTTCCGTGACTTCTTCTATGAGCTGGCTGCGCTCTTCCCGTGTGAGGTCGAACAGCTCGGTCGCGTGCCGCTTCAGCACCAGCACCGTCCAGCCTGGAAAAAACTGATCAGCGTGCAGGTAGGCGACCGTGAGCCCGAGCTCGGCGATCTTGTAATCCTTCCCCGGCCACTCCCCTGTGCAGACTTTACAAGTCACGGTGGATGTCACGCTTTTACGTCCGCTGCTTCTTTAATTCCTTCGAGGCCGCACGCATCAATCTGATGTCATGCGAGAGGAACTCAACGCGATCGCCATTTTTCGATAGCTCGACACATGACGCTAGGTGGATTCCATCCATTCCGCGAAGGCTATAGGTGACCGCGAAGTTTCCGGCCCGCGTATAGACGGGCGTCGAAAGGATCACGGCAAGAAAGCGGTACCATGTGTCGCGGAAATCTTCCGCGACAGCGTTGAATTCGCCCTTTGTAAGCGCGCCCTCACGACGGCGTCTGGCTAGAGCAGCGTGGGCTTCGGGATAGGCGATGACGGATGTGGCGACCACATCCGCTCGTTCCAATCGGAACCGAACCTCCTTGGTGCCTGGTTCTTCCAGATAAAGTTTGAGCAGGCTGGATGTGTCGAGGTAGAGAATCACCCTCGATCTTCCAGGACGGCATCGGCAATCTTGGCGGGGCCTTTGCGGGGTTTTAATGGCTTGACGTGCGGTTTCCCTCCGTGCCATTCGGCGAGACCCTGCTTTACCAAGGTATGAGCAA
>VBOK01000195.1 GCA_005877565.1 Nitrospirota bacterium | reverse complement strand
CTTCTCGTCCAGGAATGCTCGCGTGGCGTCCGTAGGATCACGCTTGCCAGTCAAAAATCTGCGGTAGTAGGAGTTGATCCGGAACCGTGGCATGCCGTCGTCGTTGAGCCTCACCACCCACTGCCCGTCTGACTTGAAGACATAGACGTCCGGGATGATCGGATGATTGTCTGAAGAGAAGAACGGGCGTCCAGGCTTGGGCTCGAGCCCTTCGATGATCTTGATGGTGTGCAGGACTGCGTCCACAGGGACGCCAAGGGCCTTGGCGATCGCCGGGTATCGCTTGTGCTCCAAGTCCGGCAGGTGATGACGGATAATAGCCTCGACGAGAGAGCCGCCCAGCCCCAAGTGCTCGATCTGTGCCAACAGGCACTCCGGCAGATCTCGCGCCGCCACACCGACAGGATCAAAGCCCTGGATCACCTTGAGCACGTGCGTGGCCTGCACAAGAGAGACTCCAGACGCTGAGGCCAATTCTTCCAGTGGTGTGCGCAAATAGCCGTCCTCATCAAGATTACCGATGATGCTCCGCCCGATGTCCTGCTGGGCCCTGTCGAGCGGGGCAAGGGCCAATTGCCACACGAGGTGATCTTCCAGAGAGGCAGTTTTGGTCATTGTCTGCTCGAGGGAGGGGAGTTCGTCACGCCCGTTGCGCGGTGCCTCGACGTCGCCCCACCGTCGATCGTCATCGAAATACTCGTCCCATGCTCCCGTCAACTCCTCCCGGCTCGTTTCATCTCCGCCGGCTTCTCCTGCAGCGTCTTCCTCGTCCCTCTTGACTGTACCCGTGTCCAGACCGTCGTCGGAAGTGCCTGCCTCCGTCTCCGGGTCTTCGAGCTCCGTGCTGCCCTCTTCGAGGAGGGGGTTTTCTTCAAGTTGTTGCGTGAGGGCTTCCTGCAATTCAAGGCGGGACAACTGCAGCAGCTTGATGGCCTGCTGTAATTGCGGCGTCATGATCAGCCGTTGCGACAGGCGGAGGTCAAGTCTCGGCTGCATAAATCCGTTCCTCAATTACAGGCGGAATCCTTCTCCCAGATACACCTCTCGTGCGCGCTGGCTGCTCACGAGGTACGCGGGAGACCCTTCCTCCAAGATCTCGCCATCGGTGATGATGTACGCACGGTCGGTGATGGACAGCGTTTGCTGGACGTTGTGGTCGGTGATTAACACACCGATCCCGCGTTCTTTGAGCCGACGGATGATGCTTTGGATGTCGCCGACCGCAATGGGATCGATCCCGGCGAACGGTTCATCCAACATCAGGAAATGCGGCCGCGTGATCAGCGCACGGGCAATTTCCACACGCCGGCGCTCACCGCCCGACAGAGTGAAGGCCTTGTTGGTCCGGACGTGGGCCAACCCAAGATCCTTGAGAGCGGTCTCCAGACGCTCGCGTCGCTCGTCTTTGCTCAGATCCAGCAATTCGAGAATCGCCAACAGGTTCTGCTCCACCGTCATGCGTCGGAACACTGATGACTCCTGGGGCAAGTAGCCGATCCCACGACGCGCCCGCTGGTACATGGGCAGGTCCGTCATGGCCTCACCGCCCATGAGGATGGCACCTTTGTCAGGCAGCGTCAAGCCCACCATCATGTCGAAGACCGTCGTCTTTCCCGCCCCGTTGGGGCCGAGGAGCCCGACGATCTCCCCGGTGTGCAGCGCCAGGCTCACGCCCCGGACGACGCGCCGCCCGCGGTAGGCTTTTTCAAGTCCCCGCGCTTCAAACGCGTAGGGCCTCTTCCCGTCCCCCGAGGTCCCGATGATGTCCGTCACCGGGGTTGGGGTTCCCTATCGTTGTTGATGACGACTCGACTCCCCTCGACAATGCTCCGGTCTTCTCTCAGGAACATGGTCATCTTGGTGCCGGTCACCCGATAGCCTGCTTCCCAGGCCTCCGGATCGCCTGTCAAGACAAGGGTTTCATCCCGCTGGTGATAGACCGCCTTCTTCGATTTTGCCCGCTTTTCGCCCCGCTGCATGGCCACGTTGCCAGTTGCGTCGATCAGGTTGACCGCCCGATTACCGAACGTAGGTAGGTCGGTGGCAGACGGAGACGACGGCCCGCCTGTTTTTCCACTTTTCTGGGCGGAGGGCGTAATGGGAGTGCCGTCAAAGTAAACGACCATCTGGTCGGCGCGCATCACGAAGTCTCCTTTGGTCATCACCACCTTCCCCGTGAAGAGCGCTGTATTGTCATGGTCTCGGAAGACGAGGGATTCAGCGGTGATGACGATTTCAGCAGGCGAGGGCTCCGACGGTGGTGCCGCGGAGACGATAGTGCTGCCCACGAGGAGAAGCGCGCTAGTAAATCCCCACGCGGACATTGTGACGGACTCTCATTTCTCGGGAGGCCAGGAACGCATCCATGCCTTCGCCTGTGACCTCCAGCCGGGGACCGGTGATCCGCACCGGCTCGTCAGTCCAGATCCGAAGTGCCTGGTTGTCCCACCTGATCCACGGAGTATAGATCGTGAACCCGCCGTTCAGGATCAAGGCGAGGTTGCCGGATCGCCTGCTAATCACAAAATCTTTCGACGTGGTGTTGATGGTACCCTCATCGCCGGCCACGGTCATGGTGACGCCATCGGTCCCCATCAGCGTCACGTGCACGTCATTGAGCACCGCTTTGGCGTCCGCCTCGAACAGCTGCGCCTGTCGGGCCTGAATCTTCCAATCCACGAGCCCGCCCTTGCTTTGGGTGAAGGAGAATGCCTGCAGGTCAGCATCTGCCCGCTGCGGCAAGATGGGGGCGGAGGCCTGCGGGACTCGACGCGCCGGCCCGGCGGCGACAAACACAAGAATCGTCGCCATCAGGGTCACCATCATGCCCAGGAGCGCGGCTCTCGCGGCACGCACAGTCGATGGCGTCATCTTCGCCAACACGCCGTGCACTATAGCACAACGTTGCCAGGGAGTAAAGGCAGGAAGCGGGCCGTCACAGCGGCTCTGCGTGAGGTCGAGATGGGCCGATCGGCGCGTCTTACGCGCCCGCGGTAGCGGTCGACTTCGCCGGTGCAGGCCCGGTCTTCGAGGAGCTCCTGCCCGCGCCTTTCTGATCGGCGTCGTGTCCTTTGCCCGCCTCTTTCTTGTCGACTGGGCGAGTCACCAATTCGATCACAGCCATGGGCGCGGCGTCCCCCACCCGGCGCCGCGTCTTGATGATGCGGGTGTAGCCGCCATGGCGCTCGGCGAACCGTCCCGCCAGGTCCTGGAACAGCTTGGACACGATGCGCTTGACGCGTATATATGCCGCTGCGCGGCGACGTGCATGCAGGCTCCCCTCCTTGCCTAGCGAGATCATGCGCTCGGCCAAGATGCGGAGCTCTTTGGCCTTGGCTTCGGTCGTCTCGATCCGTTCGTGTTCCAGCAAGGAGGTGACAAGACTCCGAAACAACGCTCGACGGTGATGGGTGTTCCGACTGAGTTGTCGGCCACTCTTCCGATGTCGCATGCTCCCGTCCTACTCCTCTCGCGTTTCCGAACCGGTTCCTGGGGGGAGATGATCGAGCTTCATGCCGAGGCTCAGGCCCATCTCAGCGAGGATCTCCTTGATCTCGTTGAGCGACTTTTTGCCGAAATTCTTGGTCCGCAGCATGTCGGCTTCCGTCTTCTGCACGAGATCCGCGATGGTCTTGATGTTGGCATTCTTCAAGCAATTGGCGGCCCTCACCGAGAGCTCCAGCTCATTGACGCTCCGCAGGAGGTTCTTGTTGATTTCCATGATAGCTTCCTGCGCCACCGGCTGCACAAGCGCCTCTTCCATGTCTTTGACCTTGATAAAGATTTCGAGATGGCCCCGCACGATCAGCGCGGCGGACGACAGCGCGTCCTCCGGTGAGACGCTCCCGTCGGTCCAGACTTCCAAAATCAACTTGTCATAGTCGGTCATCCGCCCAACGCGCGCGTTCTCCACCAGGTAGTTCACGCGGGTGACCGGAGAGTAGAAGGCGTCCACGGGAATCACGCCGATTGGCATACCTTCTTCCTTGTTCCGTTCTGCCGAGACATACCCGCGCCCATGCTTGACGACGATCTCCATGTCCAGTACGGCACCCTTATCCAGGGTCGCAATGTGAAGGTCAGGTGTGAGGATCTCGATGTCCGCGTCGTGCTCCACATCGCCAGCTTTGGCAACCCCGGGCCCTTTCTTGCGCAGGCGAATGGTCTTGGTCTTATCGGCATGCAGCTTGAAGCGGATCTTCTTGACATTGAGAATGATGTCGGTGACGTCTTCGGTGATGCCGGGAATCGTTGAGAATTCGTGCAGGACGCCCTCAATCTTGACGGAGACGACGGCGGCACCCGACAACGAGGACAGCAGTACCCGACGCAGTGAATTGCCAACAGTCGTGCCGAACCCACGCTCGAACGGCTCGGCGGTAAACCGCCCGTAGGTCGCGGTCAAGCTCTCTTTGTCGACTTCGACCTTCGTTGGTACCTGAAAATCACGCATTCCCTTCAGCATACTGGCTCCTTATCGCCGGGTTGACGCGGTGAGCGCCAGTGGGCGCGCTCCAGTCGCGACGTCACGCGCAGCTCATCGCGAATAGAGATCCACCACCAACTGTTCATTGACAGGCAAGGCAATGTCGTCTTTGGTCGGCAGGCCCCGCACCGTAGCCTTAAAGTTCGCCTTGTCCAAGTCCAGCCAGGGCGGGATGCCACGCCCCTCGACGGCATCGAGCGCCGAGACGATGGGGACGATGGACCGGCTGCGTTCCTTGACCTCGATCACGTCACCTTCCTTGACCAGAAAAGAGGGCCGGTTGACCTTCCGACCATTGACGCGGTAGTGGCCGTGATTCACGAGGAGCCGAGCCTCCTTCCGGGAGGCCGCAAAGCCAATGCGGTAGACCACGTTGTCTAAGCGTCGCTCCAGGGTCCGGAGCAGGTTCTCGCCTGTAATGCCCTGCTGGCGTTCGGCCTTGGCGAACGTGCCCCGGAACTGGCGTTCCAGGATCCCGTAAATGCGCTTCAACTTTTGCTTCTCACGAAGCTGGGCGCTGTACTCCGAGACTCGCTGGCGCCCCTGCCCGTGCTGACCGGGCGGATAGGCGCGCCGTTCCACTGCGCACTTTTCCGTCATGCAACGGGACCCTTTCAGGAAGAGCTTAACCCCCTCCCGGCGGCACAACCGACAGACCGGCCCACGATATTTCGCCACTGTTTCTCTCCTTAACAGGCGTTAAACGTTAATCGCAAGAATGAGTTCACTATCTGCCACGTTTAACGAATAACGATTAACGGTCATCTCAGACTCGACGCCGTTTCGGCGGGCGACAACCGTTGTGAGGGATCGGCGTCACGTCCCGGATCATGTTGATGCGCAAGCCAGCCGCCTGCAGCGCCCGAATGGCAGACTCACGCCCGGCGCCAGGGCCCTTCACATACACATCGATCTGACGCATGCCGCAATCCATCGCTTTTTTGCCCGCCACTTCACCGGCCCGGGTCGCCGCAAACGGTGTGCTTTTGCGGGACCCTTTGAAGCCCTGGTCGCCGGCGCTCGCCCAGACGACCGTGTTTCCGC
>VBOK01000194.1 GCA_005877565.1 Nitrospirota bacterium | reverse complement strand
CCTCCGGCTTCTTCTTGCCCATCGCGCGCCGCATGAGGTCCGCCTGGCCGAGCGAGAAGCCCGCGACCTTGTTCGCGATCGCCATGACCTGTTCCTGGTAGACGATCACCCCGTAGGTCTCCTTCAGGAGCTCCTCCAGGGCCGGCACCTCGTAGGTGATCGGGACCTTTCCCTGCTTGCGCCGGATGAAGTCGGAGATCAGGTCCATGGGACCCGGCCGGTACAGGGCGATGATGGCGATGATGTCCTCGAGGCGGTCGGGGCGGAGCCCGGTGAGCAGGTCGCGCATGCCCGCGCTCTCCAACTGGAAGAGGCCCATGGTCTTGCCGGAGGAGAGCAGCGCGAACGTCTGCGGATCGTCCAGAGGCAGATTAGCGACAACAAACGGCTGAAGGGGCGCGTCCCCGTGGAAAGGAGCCTGTTCTGACAGGCTCGGGGTGGGCGGGTGCAACGGCGCCTGGGGTGGGTGGGTTTGATCAGTCGCCTCGGCTTGCCGCTTGGTGTTGATCAGGCGCTCGGCATGGGCGATCATCGTCAGGGTCTTGAGCCCCAGCAGGTCGAACTTCACCAGCCCGACCTTCTCGACGTCGCCCATCGGAAACTGCGTCACGACCTCGTCGGTCTCCTTCGATCCTTTGTAGAGGGGCACATGGGCCGTCAAGGGATCGTGTGAGATGACGACGCCGGCCGCATGGGTGGAGGCGTGTCGCGGCGAGTGCTCCAAGGCGCGCGCCGTCTCGAAGACGTCGCGGATCTTGGGGTCGGTGTCCACCAGTTCCCTGAGGCGCGACTCGGACTCCAGCGCGTCGTCCAGCGTGATATGGAGCTGGTCGGGGACGAGCTTAGCGATGCGGTCCACCTCGGCGTACGGCATCTCCATCACGCGGCCCACGTCGCGGATGGCGGCCTTGGCCTTCATGGTGCCGAACGTGATGATCTGGCAGACATGGTCTTTCCCGTACTTCTCGACCACGTAGTTGATGACTTCCTGGCGGCGGTCCATGCAGAAGTCCATGTCAATGTCGGGCAGGGAGATGCGCTCGGGATTCAGGAAGCGCTCGAACAGCAGCCCGTACACGAGCGGGTCCAGGTCGGTGATGCGCAGCGCGTAAGCCACCAGGCTGCCGGCGCTGGAGCCGCGTCCGGGGCCGACGGGGATGCCCCGCGAGCGGGCGCAGTTGATGATGTCCCAGACGATCAGGAAGTAGCCCGCAAACCCCATCGAGGTGATCACGGTCAGCTCGTCCCGCAGGCGCTGTTGGTACTGGGAAGCGGGAAGGCCTGACGGACGCTCGCGCAGGCGCTCCGCCAGTCCCTTCCGGGCGAGCTTGTCGAGGTAGCTCTCCAGCGTCTCTCCCTCCGGCACCGTGTAGTGCGGGAGGTGGGACTTGCCGAACGTGAAGGCGAGTTCGGACATCTCCGCCACACGGGCCGTGTTCCAGACTGCCTCGGGCCACTCGTGGAACGCGGCCAGCATCTCGTCCGTGGACTTCACGTAGAGCTGGTCGGTCTGAAAGCGCATGCGGTTCGGATCGGTCACCGTCTTGCCGGTCTGCAGGCAGAGCAGAATGTCATGGACCTTGGCGTCGCCCTTCTTTAAATAATGGCAGTCGTTGGTGGCCACCAGCGGGACGCCAAGGCGCTTGTGGATGTCCCGCAGCCCCTGGTTGGCGACCTGCTGTTCGGGCACGCCATTCTCCTGGACTTCCAGAAAGTAGTGATCGGGACCGAAGATGTCCCGGTACTCGGCGGCGGTGCGCAGCGCGTCCTCCAGCCGTCCCTGGCCGATGAGGTAGGGGACCTCGCCGCTCAGGCAGCCGGAGAGCGCAATGAGGCCGTCGTGATGCTCGACGAGCAAATCCTTGTCCATCCGCGGCTTGTAGTAGAACCCTTCCAGGTACGCCTTGCTGGCGAGCTTGAGGAGGTTCTGGTAGCCGGTCCGGTTCGCGGCCAGCAGGATCAGGTGGTAGTACTCGTTGTGGGCGAACTGCCCTTCCCGATCGAACCGGCTCTTCGGGGCGAGGTAGGCCTCGCAGCCGATGATCGGCTTGATGCCGGCGGCGGTGGCCTTCTGGTAAAACTCGATGGCCCCGAAGAGGTTGCCGTGGTCCGTGACGGCCAGGGCCGGCATGCCAAAGCCCTTGGCCTCCTGCACCAGGGCGTCGATCGGATTGGCCCCGTCGAGCAGACTGTACTGGGTGTGAACGTGGAGGTGGACGAACTGGGACGCCACGCAGGCTTCCTTATGGTCTCGGCGTCTCTGACACGCCGGCTCATTCTAGCGACGACCTCTTTCGAAGTCAATCCGTTCATCCCTCGCCCCCGTTTCGGGGGAGAGGATGAAGGTGAGGGGGGGCGGCCTGTCATTGCGGTCCCCTCACCCTTACCTCTCCCGCCAGGGGCGAGGGGCTGGCAATCCGGGCGGGATGAATCCCGCCCCTACATCAAGATTAAGGAAAACGAGGAGGAGGGGCCTAATTTTGCTGCTTCTGTTCGAGGGTCTCCACGCGCTGTTGAAGCTGGTCCTGCGATTGGCGGAGCTGGTCCTGTTGCTGCTGCAGATGGTCGTGAGAACTGCGGAAGAGGGCAGACATATCCTCGAACTTGCGGTCGAAATAGTCTCGGTCCTCCCGGTGCCGGACTTCGATGTGCACCAAGAGCCCCTCAGCCACCTGCTGGATCTCGTGGCGGAGGCCCTCGACCAGCACGCCGGTGTGGCGCTTGAGCTCTTCAAACCGGTCATTGACTTGCTCAAACCGCTGATCGTGGCTATCAAGGCGTTGCTCGACTCGATCAAATCGCGCGTTTACACCGTCAAAGCGAGCACTAACACCTTCTAGGCGCACATTTACACCTTCAAGGCGCTGATCGAGAAGGTGCTGGAATCGCTGCTCCTGCGTCTGAAACTTCTCATCTAAGTACTGAACAAGTTCCCGGTCCATGCCGCCTCCGTCGAGTGTGAAGGGTAGGCTGCTTAACTGCCTTTGTCAATGAGACACGTCAGCGGAGAAAAGGTTAAAAGGGAAGGAGCCTAGAGATTCAACTTGTACAGTACCTGGAGTGTCTCCATCTGCTCGTCGCTGAGGTCGACCAGGTAGAGCTTGCCGTCTCTGACGAGACGGGGGCGCTGGAGGCGGCCGCAGGTCGGGCAGATCGGGAAGATGGCCGGTCCTTCGTCAAGCCGGATCAGATGGACCTTGGAGTCCGGCTTGATCGGGATGGGGAGCGTGCAGAACTCGCACAGGATGGGCGTGGAAAAGTCAAAAAGGTCGAGCATGGGAGGAAGCGTAGGCCTCTTCGCCCCCTTTGTCAATGAAGCCCGGCGGTTGATTCGCATGGAGGGTTATGCTACGTTTGCCGCATCAGTTGGGCCTCGTGGCGCGCGCGTCGGGATGAGCTTGGGAGGACGAGCGGATGGCGAAGATAGACGCGTTTTTTAAGTTGATATTCGACCAGGGCGCATCGGACCTCCACTTGGTGTCCGGACAGCAGCCGATTATCCGTCTGCACGGGGATATGGAGCGGGTCAAGTACAAGGTGTTGGAGGACGGCGAGCTGAAGGCCATGCTCTATGAGATCGCCCCCGAGCTCAAGATCAAACAGTACGAGGAGACCGGCGATGTCGACTTCGGGTACGAGATTCCGGGCGTCGCGCGCTTTCGGTGCAATTTTTTCAACCAGAAGTACGGCTGCGGGGCGGTATTTCGACAGATCCCCACCAAGGTGAACACGATGGACGATCTGGCGCTTCCGGCCATCCTGAAGCGGGCCGCGATGCTGCACAAAGGACTGGTCCTGTTCACAGGGCCGACGGGCAGCGGCAAGTCCACTTCGCTGGCCGCGATGATCGACTACGCCAACAAGCACCGCAAAGACCACATCATCACCGTCGAGGACCCGATTGAGTTCGTGCACCAGAGCCAAGGCTGTCTGGTGAACCACCGTGAGGTGGGAACGCACACCCGCTCATTCGCCGCGGCTTTGAGGGGCGCGCTTCGCGAGGATCCCGACATCATCCTCGTCGGCGAGATGCGGGATCTCGAGACGATCCGACTGGCGATCGAGGCGGCCGAGACGGGGCACCTGGTCCTCAGTACGTTGCACACGACCAACGCAGCCAAAACCGTGGACCGGATCATCGAAGTCTTCCCCCAGGAGGAACAGACGCAGATCCGCAGCGCGTTGTCCACCAGCCTCAAACTGGTCGTGGCGCAGACCCTCCTCAAACGCATTGACAGGAAGGGACGGTGCGCGGCGCTGGAAATCATGGTGGTCACGCCGGCCATTGCCAACCTGATCCGGGAGAACAAGACCTTCCAGATCCCCTCGGCCATCCAGGTAGGCAAACAATTCGGGATGCAGACCCTCGACGATTCGATCATGGAGGTGTTGCAGAAGAAGTGGGTCAGCCCAGAGGTAGCCTACTCGAATTGCATCGATAAGGCGAAGTTCCGGCCGTTCCTGAAGAGCCAACTGGAGGAGTGGGGCGGGAGCGCGTGAGCGCCGGCGAGAGAGGATGTCATGAGAAAAGCCCAGATGGATACGCTGATGGCCGCGATGCTCGACTCGCACGACCTGGTGTCGGACCTGAACCTCTCGGTGGACCGCCCGCTACAGGTGGAATCGGCAGGCGAGTTGGTCCCGGTAAAGGTCACCCAGCCCATCGAGAACCTGACCCCCTTTCAGACCGAGATCTTCGCGCTCAACCTCATACACAACGACCGCCGTCTGACCCAGATGCTCCTGCAGCAGGGATCCTGCGACACTTCATACTTCCTGACCGGGAAGGCCCGGTTCCGCGTCAACATCTTCTCCCAGCGGGGAAACTTGTCGGTCGTCATGCGGAAACTGGAGACCCTGATCCCGTCCGTTGACGATCTCAAGCTGCCGGACGCATTCCGGAAGATGACCAAGGAGAAAAACGGCCTGATCCTGGTGACGGGCGCCACCGGCGTCGGAAAAACCACCTCGCTGGCCGCGCTGCTGCGGGAGTTCAACGAGACCAAGTCCATCCACATCGTCACCCTGGAGGACCCGGTCGAGTACGTCCATCCCAACCTCAAGGCGACCTTCAACCAGCGGGAACTGGGCGGCGACTTCGACACTTTCGCCAACGGCCTTCGCGCCGCGCTCCGTCAGGCGCCGAAGGTCATCCTCGTCGGCGAGATACGCGACCGCGAGACGGCCGAGCTGTGCCTGAAGGCGTCCGAGACCGGCCACCTTGTGCTGAGCACCGTGCACACGGTG
>VBOK01000186.1 GCA_005877565.1 Nitrospirota bacterium | reverse complement strand
CAGGTCAGTCCTACGATGCGGCCGGTCTCTGGGTCGACATCCACACGCTCACCCGCGGGACGTTGGGGTAGCCCGGGCATCAACTGCATGCTGCCGCATACTGCTGCTAGGAACTCGGCGCCCGCGAGGATTCGTACCTCTCGGATTGGGAGGGTGAAGCCACTCGGCCGACCGAGAAGCTGAGGGTCGTGTGATAGCGAGTACTGGGTCTTGGCCATGCAGATCGGAAAGTGCCCGTACCCCAGTCTGGCGGCTGTTTCGATCTGAACTGCGGCAGTGGGCTCGCAGGTCACGCCATCCGCGCCGTAGACCCGGCGAGCGATCGTTTCGAGTTTCTGCTCGATCGAGTCGGCATCCTCGTACAGAAGCCGATAGCTCGATGGCTGCTCGCAGGCCCGCACGACGGCGTCGGCCAACACTTCAGCACCGGCTCCGCCGTCTGACCAGGACGTGGACACCGCGGCGGCCACGGCGCCTCCTGCGACCGCCTGGGTCTTCACATACTCCAGCTCTTCTTTCGGATCGTCTGCAAACGCGTTCACGGCTACGATGGCAGGGACGCCGAACGTACGAACGTTGGTGATGTGCTGGTGGAGGTTGGCGCAGCCGCGGGCCAGAGCTTCCCGATTGGGACCTGTCAGGGCCGCCGGCAGCGGCAAGCCCGGCTTGGCTGAGCCGGCGCCTCCATGCAGCTTCAACGCCCGCAGGGTGGCCACGATGACGGCAGCCGTCGGACGCAGGCCGGACACCCGGCACTTGATGTTGAAGAACTTCTCCGCGCCCAGATCGCTGCCGAAGCCCGCTTCGGTGACGACGTAATCGGCAAGGCGGAGAGCGAGTGCGTCGGCGACAATCGAGCCGCTGCCGTGTGCGATGTTGCCAAAGGGACCGGTGTGGATGAGCGCCGGCGTGCCCTCCGTGGTCTGCACCAGGTTGGGGTTCATGGCGTCCCGAAGGAGGGCGGCCATGGCTCCAGCACACCGCAGGTCCTCGGCGTGCACCGGCCGTCCGTCCTGCATCATCCCCACGAGAATCCGCCCGAGCCGCCGCCGCAAGTCTTGCAGATCGGCGGCCAACGCGAGGATCGCCATCACCTCCGAGGCTTCGGTGATCACGAATTGGCTGCGCCGGCCGCTCTGCAAAGTCACCTGGCGCAGCTCCCGGTCGTTCAACCCCATGACCAGCGGCCAACTGATCGCGTTGGGATCGAGTTGAAGCGAGTTGCCGTGCGACAGATGGTTGCCAACGAACGCGGCCAGCAGGTTATGCGCCGCGGCCACCGCGTGTGCATCCCCGGTCAGATGGAGATTCACTTCTTCTTGCGGGATGACTTGCGCGCGCCCGCCGCCGGAACCGCCTCCCTTGATACCGAACACGGGACCGAGACTGGGCTGGCGCAGCGTCACGAGGGCGCGGAGACCCAGCCGACACAGGCCCATGGCCAGGCCGATCGCGGTGACGGTCTTCCCTTCGCCCAGCGGTGTGGGGTTGATGGCGGTGACCAGCACGTAGCGGCCGAGCGGCCGGCCGCGGAGCCGATCGAGCGCGGCCAGCGCGATCTTGCCCTTGTAGCGGCCGTAGGGGATCAATTCCTCATCGAGAAGCCCCAGGTCGGCGGCGAGCTCCTCCGCCCGTTTAGGGGGCGGCATGGGCGAAGAAGGCATGGAGGCGCGCTCCGACTAGAGGATGTGGTACGGGACAGGTGTGGCGGTCCCGTTCGCGATGCGAAAAGCGTTGGCCGCGGGGGCTTTTGGATCTTGGAGCGAAATAATGATGTGACAGATGTCGGGGTAGAGAGCAAGTGCCTTGATATCGGTAGGAGACGGTCGAGCAGGAGAAATTGGGTGTGAATGATAGCTTGCCAGGAGCTCTACGCTATTAGCCCGCATATCCTTCTGAGCTGCAAACATATCTTTGGTGTCCATCCAGAAGGCAATGTCGGCTCTCTCCTCGGAAGTCATTTGTTCCAAGGTCGTGATCTTCGCTTCATCGAACAGCGCTTTAACCCCTTCCTCCTTTGTCGCCACCACGTTCTTAATCTTGTAGTGGTGGGTGACGCGGCCGTCCTTCCCGGCCAGCATGCCGCAGCACTCGTGGGGGGCCAGTTCACGCGCATGAGCGATCATTACGTCGAGGATGTGTCGGGGGATGCTCAGATCGCGCACGAGACTGCGTAGTCGCCGGACAGGTCTGTGATGCGGGGGCGCGCGCCGCAGAGGGGACACTCAGGGTCTTTCGGGATGCGGGTCTTGCGGAAGTTCATCTCGAGCGCGTCGTAGATCAGCATCGAGCCGGCGAGCGACGTACCGAATCCGACGATCTCCTTGATCGCCTCGGCAGCCTGGAGCACTCCGATCGTGCCTGCCAGGACGCCGAGCACTCCGGCTTCCTGGCAGTTTGGGACCAGGCCTGGCGGCGGCGGCTCCGCGTACAGGCACCGGTAACAGGGAAAACCGTCGTGCGGTTTGAGGGTGGTGAGCTGCCCTTCGAAGCGGAAGATGCTGCCGGAGATCAGGGGCTTCTTGGCGAAGAAACAGGCGTCGTTGACCAGATAACGGGTGGAGAAAGTGTCCGAGCCGTCCAGGACGACATCGTAGTCGGTGAGGATGCCCAGGATGTTCTCGGCGTTGATGTTGGTCTGGTACGTCTTGATCGCGACGTCCGGATTGATCGCGGCGAGCATCTCGCGCCCGGACTCGACCTTCGGCTTGCCGACGTTGGCGGTCGAGTGGAGGATCTGGCGCTGAAGATTTGACAGGTCCACCACGTCGCCGTCCACCAAGCCGATCGTGCCGACTCCCGCCGCAGCCAAATAGAGCGCGGCTGGGGAGCCGAGGCCGCCCGCGCCGATGACCAGCACCCGGGCCGCGGCCAGCTTCTTCTGGCCCTTGCCGCCCACGTCCGGCAGGATGATGTGCCGGCTGTAGCGTTCGATCTGCTGCTCGGTAAATTCCATCGTTATTCGTTATACGTTAATCGTGAATCGTTCGGAATTTTGATGCGCCTCCCGTTTAACGAATAACGATTAACGGTTAACGCTCTCCAACTCATTCGACGACGTTCAACTCGATGGGGTCCACGATGACACCCTTCTGGCGGATGCCCTCGATGGCCCGTTCGATCTCGGCGGGATCCCCGGAGAATTCTACGTCCATCCACCCGGTCTTTTCCCGCACGTCCGCCCGGCGGATGTTCGTATCCACTTTCGGGAAGGTGCGGTTGATCTGGCAGAGGACCGGCTGCTTGATTTTGTCCTCCGGAAACCGGAGATGAAAGCGGAGGTGCGCCATCGTCACGCTCCTTGTTCGCACCCGCCCGCGATGGCCGGGACGATGGACACCTCGTCGCCGTCCTTGACGGGCGTGTGCTTGCCTTTCAGAAAGCGGATGTCCTCTTCGTTGAGGTAAATGTTCACGAAGCGCCGGATCTCGCCCTTGTCGTCGCAGACCCGGTCCTTGAGGCCGGGAAACTGGCCGTTCAATGACTCGATCAGAGCCTGAATGTCCGAGGCGGGGGCCTCGACCTCACTTTTGCCCCCCGTCAGTGTCCGCAGGGGCGTGGGAATCCGCACCTTGACCATGGATCCTTACCTCTCATGGATACCCAGGCCGAACGTCTTCTGGAAGTCGACCAGGCTCGGGGAGATCCGCGTCGGCCGGCCGACGGCGTTCATCACGGCCTCCTGGGTCTTCAAGCCGTTGCCGGTAATCAACGCCACGGTCGTCTCGGTCCGCTTGATGAGCCCCTGCTTGACCAGCTTCTTCAGGACGCCGATCGTGACGCCGCCGGCGGTCTCGGCAAAGATTCCTTCGGTCTGCGCCAGCAGCGTCATGCCCTCGATGATCTCCTCGTCCGTCACGGTGTCCATGGCGCCGCCGCTCTCGGCCGTGGCCTTCAGCGCGTAGTAGCCGTCGGCGGGATTGCCGATCGCCAGCGATTTGGCGATGGTGGCGGGCTTGACCGGCTTGAAGAAATCCCGTCCCAGCTTGTACGCCGCGGCGATGGGCGAGCAGCCTTCCGCCTGCGCCCCGTCCACCTTGGTGGCCATGCGGTCGATCAGCCCAAGCTTGGAGAACTCGTTCAGCCCTTTCCAGATCTTCGTGAGCAGCGAGCCGGAGGCCATGGGCACGACAATGTGGTCCGGGGCGTCCCAGCCGAGTTGCTCCACGACTTCATAGGCCAAGGTCTTGGACCCTTCGGCGTAGTAGGGGCGGATGTTGACGTTGACGAAGGCCCATTTGTGCTCACCGGCGATCTCGCTGCACAGACGGTTCACGTCGTCGTAATTGCCCTCGACCTCGACGACGTTTGGCCGGTAGACGAGATTCCCGAGCACCTTGGAGGCTTCCAGGTCGTGAGGGATGAACACGTAGCACTGCATCTTGGCTGCCGCGGCGTGGGCGGCGACCGAGTTGGCCAGGTTACCGGTGGAAGCGCAGGCGACCGTGTCATAACCCAGCTCGCGGGCGCGGGTCAGCGCCACCGAGACGACCCGGTCCTTGAACGACAGGGTCGGGTGATTGACAGTGTCGTTCTTGATGTAGAGCTTGTCCAGCCCCAGTTCGTCGCCGAGGTTCTTGGCCCGCACAAGTGGGGTGAAGCCAGCGGCCAGGCCGACGGTGGGGTCCCCCGCGATGGGAAGGAGATCCACGTACCGCCAGAGGCTCTTGGGACCTGCCTCGATCGCTTTGCGGGTGAGGCGCGGTTTGATCGTCTTGTAGTTGTACTGGACTTCCAGGGGGCCGAAGCACATGTCGCAGACATGGAGCGACACGGCCGGATACTCCTTGCCGCACTCGCGGCAGACCAGGCCTTTGATCTTGTCGGTGCCCTTGAGGGCGGGCTTTGTCATGCTCACGCGGTCCTGACCGCGCAGACCTCCGGCTCATGCTCGACGAGCCGGGTGATCTCCGGGCGCTCGCCGCAGAGCGGGCACCGCGGGTTCTTGGCCACCTTGATTACGCGGAACCGGGTCTCGCGCGCGTCGTAATCCAGCAGCCTGTTGGTGAGGAGGCTTCCCTTGCCCAGGATCAGCTTGAGGACTTCGGTCGCCTGGATGGTCCCGATCACTCCAGCCAGCGCGCCGATCACGCCGGCTTCCTGGCAACTGGCCACCGCGCCGGGCGGCGGCGGTTGCTTGAAGATGCAGCGCAGGCAGGCGCTCTGCCCAGGCAGAATGGTGAACACCCGCCCGTCGAACCGGAGGATCCCCCCGTGCACCAGCGGCTTGCGTGCAAAGAAGCAGGCGTCGTTGATCAGGAACTTGGCGGGGAAGGTGTCCACGCCGTCCACGACGATGTCGTAGCGGCTGATGAGGTCCAGGGCATTCTCCGCCGTCAGGCGCATGTCATAGGTCTCGACCGCGACGCTGGGGTTGAGGGCGAGGATTTTGGCCTTGGCGGAGGCCACCTTGGGCCGGCCGATGTCGGGCGTCTGGTGAATGATCTGGCGCTGGAGGTTGGAGAGGTCCACGGCGTCGCTGTCGATCAGGCCGACCGTGCCTACGCCTGCCGCGGCTAAGTAGAATGCGGCAGGAGACCCCAAGCCGCCGGCGCCCACGAGGAGGACCTTGGCCTGCCCGATCTTCTGCTGGCCCTTGCCGCCGACCTCAGGCAGGAGGATGTGCCGGCTGTAGCGGGTGACCTGTTCTTCGGAATCTGGAATGAATGGCATGGTTAAATGTTAAAGTATTTCTCAATACTAATGTAGCGCTCACCTGTGTCGCAGAGCACCGTGACCACGTTCTTGCCGGGCCCGAGCTCCGCTGCGACTTTCTGGGCAGCGGCGACGTTGGCCCCCGACGAGATGCCGACCAGGAGCCCTTCCTTCTTGGCCAGCAGCTTAGACATCTGATACGCCTCGTCGTCCGTCACGGTGAGCACACCATCCAGGATCGCGCGGTTCAGGACCTTGGGGATGAACCCCGCGCCGATCCCCTGGATCCGGTGCGGGCCCGGGTCGCCCCCCGACAAGACGGGCGAGCCGGCCGGCTCCACTGCAATGACCTTGACCTTTGGGTTCCGTTCCTTGAAGGCCTCGCCGCACCCCGTGATCGTGCCGCCGGTGCCGACCGCCGCGACGAAGGCGTCGATCCGGCCGTCCATTGCCTCCCAGATCTCCAGCGCCGTCGTCTTCCGGTGCATGGTGGGGTTCGCGGGATTCGAGAACTGGTCCGGCATGAAATAGTCCGGGTTCGCGGCGACGAGGCTCTCGGCTTCCTTGATGGAGCCTTTCATCCCTTCCCAGGCCGCCGTGAGCACGAGCTGCGCGCCGTAGGACGACAGCAGGCTCGCGCGCTCCATGCTCATGCTTTCCGGCATGACGAGGATGAGCTTGTAGCCGCGCACGGCGGAGATCAGTGCCAGACCGATGCCCGTGTTGCCGCTGGTCGGCTCGACGAGGGTGGCGCCGGGCTTCAGCCGGCCCTGCCGCTCCGCCTCGTCGATCATGTTGAGGCAGATGCGGTCTTTGACCGAGCCGCCTGGGTTGAAGTGCTCGGCCTTGGCGTAGATGGTGGCGGCTCCCTCCTGGGACAGGCGATTGAGCCGGACCAGGGGAGTGCGCCCGATGAACTCGGTGATGGAGTGCGCGGCGCGGAGCACCTAGGCGCCCCCGCCCATGTAGAACAGAAGTTCGATCGCGTCGCCGTCCTTCACGACTGTGCTACCGAGTTTATCACGGTCCAGCATCTTCGAGTTGAGTTCCACGGCCACCATCTGAGGGCTGACGTCCTTGGCTTTCAGAAGATCCAAGACGGTGCTACCCGACACCTCCTCGGTCTTGCCGTTGATCGTGACCTGCATCAGTGCCCGCACCTTTACAGCGGAAAATCATCTAGAATGGCCACTTTAACGAAGCCTTACGGCGCTTGTCAAGGAATGCGGCTGAGCATTCCCTGCGGTTGACTTCGCCTATGGCCTCTCCTAGAATCCACTCACTTCACGTGTGCGGCTCACTTCCCAGGAACCCATGAATCTCCCTAATGCCCTGACGGTCCTCCGCATCCTCCTCATTCCATTCTTTATCGGGTTCCTCACCTATGGACATTACATGTGGGCGCTGTGGACGATCCTGATCGCCGGCGTCACGGACATTCTGGACGGGGTCATTGCCCGGATGGCGAATCAGCGCACGAAGCTTGGCGCATATCTGGACCCGCTGGCTGACAAGCTCCTTCTCACCTCGTCCTTCGTCACCTTGTCGATTCTGCATCTTGTGCCGGGGTGGGTGGCGATCATGGTGGTCAGCCGGGACCTCATCATTGTGGCCGGCACGCTGCTGCTGCATATGACCCAGACGCCGATTGAGGTGGCCCCAACGGCGCTCGGCAAGGGAACGACGCTGGCCCAGCTCTCCTATCTCGTGCTGGCACTGGTGCTGATCGCGTTCCAGAAAGACGTGCACCAGTTAATGCCGCTGCTCGCGCTCATGCTGACACTGACGGTCATTTCTGGTCTCCACTATGTCTATCGGGGCATCCGCGCCTATCATCCGGACTTGGTCTGACGTGTCCTGCGGGCCGTGAGACATTTCAGGACTTTTCCGGAGGTCGGGATGGATGTTCGTTGACAAGACCCCCATAACGCAGTACACTCTTTCCCTAATGTTTCGCGTGTTTTTATTCCCGGACAACTTTTGTCATCTGGTGAAGCCAAACGATGCCTCCCGTTACTGACAAATTGGGCAAGTTGCTCATTACCGCTAACCTCATCACTGAGAAGCAGCTCAATGAGGCACTGGCGGCCATGAAGCAGTCCAAAGGCTCCACCCGGCTCGGCAGCACGCTGGTCAAGATGGGCTACATTCCAGAGGAGAAGCTCCTCCAGTTCCTCTCCCAGCAGTTTCGGGTGCCCGCCGTGGATCTGAAGATGTACCAGCACATCGATCCCGCTATCATCAAGCTCGTGCCGCTGGAACTGGTCAAGAAGCACATGGTGCTGCCGTTGAGGCGGGTTGGGGCTACCGTGACCGTGGCAATGCTGGACCCCACGAACATGGTGGCCTTGGACGACCTCAAGTTCCGCACGAACTACACGATCGAGCCTGTGATCGCTTCTGAGTCGGCGCTCATCGAGGCGATCAAGAAATACTACGGGGCTGGCGTCACAGGTGGAGCGGCCCAGGCCTCTGCCGCCATCCTGCAGGCGAAGGACTACACGATCCCTGAAGGCGGTGCAGCGGATGAGTTGGCCGATCTCGGCAATGCGGACGCAGGGCCCATTGTGGACGTCGAGGATTTCGACAAGACCGTGGGCGATGTGCTTGACTCAGTCGAAGTGGCGGAGACCGACCAGGACCTGGGCATGATCACCGAGGTCGAAGCCCCGATCATCAAGCTGGTCAACGGGATCATGGTCAACGCCATGAAGGTAGGAGCCAGCGACATCCACGTCGAGCCGTATGAGACCGTGTTCCGGATCCGGTACCGGATCGACGGCGATCTGCAGACGGTCATGAACCTGCCCTTGAAGGTCAAGAATTCCCTCATTTCCCGCATCAAGATCATGGCGAAGCTGGACATCGCCGAGCGGCGGCTCCCGCAGGACGGACGCATCAAGCTGAAACTTGGTCCCAAGCGCGACATTGACTTCCGCGTATCGGTCTTGCCCACTCTGTTCGGCGAGAAGGCCGTTCTCCGTCTCTTGGACAAGGCCAACATCCAGGTGGACAAGGACAAGCTCGGTTTTGATAAGAAACAGGGAGCCGACATCAATGCCGCCCTGGCAATGCCGTATGGGATGATCCTCGTCACCGGCCCAACCGGGAGCGGGAAGACCACGACCCTCTACTCCTGCCTGCAGGCCCTCAACACTCCGGACGTGAACATTTCGACGGCCGAGGACCCGGTTGAATTCAACTTCATGGGGATTAACCAAGTGCTGGTCCAGCCGGACATCGGGCTGACCTTTGCGGCGTGCCTGAAGTCCTTCCTCCGGCAGGACCCTGACATCATCCTGATCGGTGAGATCCGGGACTTCGAGACGGGCGAGATCGCGATCAAGGCCGCCATGACCGGCCACTTGGTTTTAGCCTCAGTCCACACCAACGATGCGCCGTCCACCATCAACCGGCTCCTCAACATGGGCATCGAGCCGTTCCTGGTCGCTTCCTCCGTCATCCTGGTCATCGCTCAGCGTCTCTGCCGGAGCATCTGCAAGGACTGCAAGGTACCAGACCCCACGGTGACTCCGGAAATCTTGAGAATGGCAGGCGCCAGCAAAACGAATGAAGAGGAATTCGCGAACATGACCCCCATGAAGGGAAAGGGCTGCGCAACCTGCAACAATAAAGGGTACAAGGGGCGCCTCGCCCTCTACCAGATCATGCCTGTCTCAGAGGATATACGGCTCGCTATCCTCCGCGGGGCGTCAACGGATGAACTCAGGAAGATGACGATCGAGCAGGGCGTCAAGACGATCCGCACGAGCGGGATCACCAAGGTCTGCCAGGGGATCACGACACTGAAGGAAATCGAGGGCGTTTCGATCGCCGAGTAGGTCCGAGGCCATAACTGACTACATGAGGTGACTGCATGCCTGTCTTTGCATACGCCGGGACAGCCCGAGGGGGGAAGTCCGTCACCGCGGAGATCAATGCTGATACCCGTGAAATGGCGATCGAGCAGTTACGTTCCCAGGGTATCACTGTCAAAAGCATCGAGGAGAAGAAGAAGGCCAAGGGCCTCTTCGGCGAGAAGAAGCAGAAGATCACCGACAAGGACCTTGTCATCTTCACCCGGCAGTTTGCGACCATGATCAACGCCGGGCTTCCGCTGGTGCAATGCCTCGAGATCCTCGCCACGCAGAGCGATAACAAGACCTTCGGCAAGCTGATCGGCGAGATCAAGATGGACGTCGAATCCGGGACGACCTACGCCGACGCGCTGAAGAGGCATCCCAAGACCTTCAGCAACCTCTACTGCAATATGGTGCAGGCAGGCGAGATAGGTGGCGCGCTCGACGTTACCCTCCAGCGTCTGGCAGCCCAGTTGGAGAAGGCCGCGAAACTGAAGGCCCAGATCAAGTCCGCCATGGTCTACCCCGCTGCCATCGTCGGCGTGGCCATCCTCGTGGTGTCGGTCCTGATGGTCTGGGTCATCCCGATCTTCGCAAAGATGTTCACGGACTTCGGCGGGGTGCTTCCGGCTCCGACCCTGCTCGTGATTGGCATCAGCGACTTCATGCAGAAGTACATCATCTTCATGGTCATCGCTGCGGGGGTGGGCCTGTATGGGCTGAAGAGATACTACGCCACCCCCGGAGGCAAGCTGAGGATTGATGCGCTCACGCTCAAGCTGCCGGTGATGGGCGATCTGATCCGGAAGATCGCGGTGGCGCAGTTCACGCGCACCTTCGGGACGCTGCTGCAGAGCGGCGTGCCGATCATGGAAGGGCTCGAAATCGTCGCGCGGATCGCGGGGAACAAGATCGTGGAGAACGCGATTCTGGAAGCGCGGCAGAGCGTGGGCGAGGGGAAAACGCTGTCCGAGCCACTCGGCAAGACCGGGGTCTTTCCCCCGATGGTCGTCCAGATGATCAATGTCGGCGAGGCCACAGGGGCACTGGACGCGATGCTCGGGAAGATCGCGGATTTCTACGACGATGAAGTGGACGCGGCGGTCACGGCCTTGACCTCACTCCTGGAGCCCGCGTTGATGGTGTTCCTGGGGACCGTCATCGGGTTCATCGTCATCGCGATGTATCTCCCCATCTTCAAGATGGCGTCGGTTGTCGGCTAGGGTGCGAGTGCGGCTTCACGAAATGTATGGAGGCCCTGCGGGACAAGCTCAAATGGCTCATGGGCATCAGGGTCGCCGTCGTCACTCTCACCCTGGGGGTGCTGATCTATCTTCAGATCGGTAAGAGCACACAGGCCATTCCCGCCTACTATGGCCTGATCGTCGCGACCTACCTCCTTACGATCCTCTACGGCCTCCTCGTCAATCGAATCGAGTGGCTCGTCCCATTCGCGTACCTGCAGATCGGCATGGATATCGTGTTCGAAACCGTCCTGGTGGCCATCACCGGGGGCGTGGAAAGCCCCTTCTCGCTGCTCTTCATCCTGTCAATTACCACCGCCAGTGCGCTGTTGTCCCGTAAGGGCGGACTGGCGGTGGCCTCGATCGCCAGCATCTTCTATGGGGCCATCGTGGATCTGCAGTACTACCGTTCCACCTATCAGATCACGCTCTTTGACTGGCTGCCGCGGACGGAGCTTCTGGTCACCGAGATCTTCTACAACCTGTCGCTGAACCTCCTCGGGTTCATCATGGTCGGGTACCTGAGCGGCACCCTGGCGGAAAAGCTGAGAAGCACTGGTGAGCGCCTGGAGGAGAAGGATCGCGACCTCACTGGCTTGCAGGAGTTCCACCAGTTCGTCTTGGAGAGCATCGACAGCGGGCTCTTCACCACCGACCCTGAAGGACGCCTCACGTCATTCAACCGGCGTGCCGAGGAGATCATGGGGTATAGCCAGGCGGAGATCCGGGGACGGTTCTGGTGGGAGGTCTTCGCCTGGCCGGCTCCGACCGGCCAGAGCGGGATCCTGCCGGCCGGCCTGTCGCATCGCCTGGAAGAAGTGGGGCGCCGCAAGGACGGAACACGGCTCATCCTGGCGATGAGCCTTGCACCCCTCCAGGCTCGAGGACGGAGCGCCGGGCTCGTGGGCGTCTTTCAGGACATCACGCCTCTCAAGAAGATGGAGGAGGTCGTGCGGCGTAAACAGTGGCTCGCGACGATCGGCGAGCTGTCAGCTGGCCTTGCCCACGAGATCCGCAATCCCCTGGCGGCGCTCTCCGGCGCCATCCAAGTGATGCGGAAAGATCTGTACACGACCGACGTCAACCGGCCGTTGCTGGACCTCGCGCTGCGCGAGACCGAGCGGCTGAACGGAATCGTGTCGGACTTCCTGCAGTACGCGCGCCCGCGCCCGCTGAACCTCAAACAGTGTGACCTCAATGAGTTGGTCCAAGACACGATCCAGCTGCTTGGGCAGACGCTCGAATACGCCGGCCAGATCCGCTTCGTCCGGCGCTTGGCGCTCGACAGCGTCGTCGCGATGGTGGATCCGGACCAGATGCGCCAGGTGTGCTGGAACCTCGGGTTGAACGCCTGCCAGGCGATGGCTGACGGGGGCACCTTAACGGTGGCGACCCGACGGGTGGCCCCACGTGTCGGCGAGACGGAAGGCGAGTCCGTCGAAATCGTGTTTGAAGACACCGGCCCGGGCATCCCGGAGGAGCACCTGCACAAGATCTTTTACCCGTTCTTTACGACGAAAGAAGGCGGTACTGGCCTTGGGCTCTCGTTGGTGCACCGGATTATGGATGAGCACAAGGGCAGTGTGCTGGTGGAGAGCGTGCTGGGCAAGGGCACGTGTGTGAAATTGACGCTCCCGATTACCGGAACCGTCGCGCAGGAGACACGGTGATGGTAGTAGTTCCGGCCAGGGTCCTCGTCGTGGACGATGAGCGGGGCATGCGCGAGGTTCTGAGCACCATACTCGGACGAGCTGGTCACAGCGTGGTTACGGCTGCTGATGGCCAGGAGGCCCTCCAGTTGATCGGATCGGACATCTTTGATCTCGTCATCACGGATCTGAAAATGCCAGGACGTGTTGGAGGAATGGACGTCGTCAGGGCTGTGAAGGACATCGCGCCGGACACCGTGGTCCTCGTGCTCACGGCGTACGCGACGCTGGAGGTGGGCATCGAAGCGGTGAAGCTGGGCGCCTACGACGTGCTGACCAAGCCCTTCAACAACGATCAGGTGGTACTCACTGTCAAGAAGGCGTTGGACGCCAAGCGACTGACTGTCGAGAACCTGTTGCTGAAGCGAGAGCTCAAGGGACAGGCCTCGTTCGAGAATCTCGTCGGGACCAGCGAGGGCATGCAGAAGGTCTTCACCCTGATCCGCCGGGTGGCGGAGACCTCCAGCACCGTCCTGGTCTGCGGGGAAAGCGGGACGGGCAAGGAACTGGTCGCCCGCGCGATCCACTACAACAGCCCTCGTCGGGAACGCCCCTTCGTCACCGTCAACTGCGGCGCCCTGCCGGAGCCCCTGCTTGAGAGCGAGCTGTTCGGCCATATGCGGGGGTCCTTCACCGGTGCGGTGTCCAACAAGGAGGGACTCTTCGAAGTGGCCAACGGCGGCACGCTGTTCCTCGACGAGATTGCAGAAGCGCCGCCGGGCATCCAGGTCAAGTTGTTGCGGGTGCTGCAGGAGCCGGAATTCCGGCGGATCGGCGGGACGCACACGATCAAGGTGGACGTGCGGATCATCGCCGCCACGAACAAGGATTTGAACAAAGCGGTCGCGCAAGGGCTTTTCCGGGAGGATCTCTACTACCGTCTGAATGTGATCCCGATCACACTGCCCCCGCTACGGTCCCATCCCGACGATATTCCCTTGCTGGCGCAGCATTTCCTCACCGTCTTCGGCCAGAAGGCCAACAAGCCGGCGCTGACCGTGGCGCCGACCGCCATGCGCGCGCTCCAGCAGCATGAATGGCGGGGCAACGTGCGGGAGCTGGAGAACGTCCTGGAACGGGTTGTCGCTCTTGCGCCTGGCCCTGAAATTACCCTAGATGATGTTGCCCAATGGGTACGGGAATCTTCACCCAACGGAGAGCCGAAAGCTCCAGCAGATATTCCGCCGGAGGGGCTCGACCTGGAATGTCTGATCAACGGCATTGAACGGGGCCTGCTGGTTCGGGCTTTGGAGCGCAGCGGAGGAGTGAAAAAGGAGGCTGCCCGTCTGTTGAAGCTCAACACCCGTTCTCTGCGCTACCGCCTGGACAAGTACGACATCGAGCCTGCGGACGGGGCGAGTGCCGCTCCGGAGGAGGACGAGGGTGAGGAGGGTGACTAGCCACAGCATCGAAGTGGCGGCGCCTGGGAAAGTCAACCTTATTCTCCGCGTGTTGGATCGGAGACCCGACGGGTATCACAACCTCTGGTCGGTGATGCACACTTTCGAGTTCGCGGACACCGTGGTCGTGGAGTTCAACGGTCGATCGGGCATCCGGCTGACCTGTGAGGGCGCCGACCTGCCCACCGACTCGGCGAACCTGGCCTATCGCGCGGCAGAACGTGTCCTGGCACGGGTCCGGCGGCGCAAGGGGCTGCGCCTTCATGTACGCAAGCGGCTGCCGGTGTCGGCCGGTCTTGGCGGCGGGAGCAGCGACGCGGCGGCGACCATCCAAGCGCTGGCGGCCTTGCTGGACACCGGGTGGTCCCGGAGCGAGATGGCCCAGCTCGGGCAGGAAGTCGGCAGTGACGTACCGTTTTTCTTTTACGGGCCCACCGCGCTGGTCGAAGGCCGAGGGGAGCAAGTCACCCCACTGCAATTGGAGGCGGAGCGGTGGCTGCTGTTGGTGAACCCCGGCGTTGCGATCTCGACCCCCTGGGCTTACGAGCGCTTGGCAGCGGTTCGGGCGGGACAGGTCGGCAGAATGCCCGGTCGGCTGCCCCGCCTCGCGGTCGATCATGGCGTGGAGGGTCCGCAACTGGTGAAGTGGCACGACTTGCTGCCGCTGATCGAGAACGATTTCGCACCCGTGATGGAACGGGAGTATCCCGTGCTGCGCGAGATCCGGGAACTGCTGCTCACGCGCGGTGCGCAAACAGCCATGCTGGCCGGCAGCGGCGCAACTGTCTTCGGGGTGTTTGGCAACGAGCGGTCTGCTCGGATCGCGGCTGAAGGCCTCGATCGCCGCTCGGGCTGGAAGGCCTGGGTGACCCGGACACAGTGGAATCCGGCGCCGGTCTGCCTCGGTTGACAAGCAGAAGAACGATAGATTAGGGTAGCGCGTTCTCCTCCGTGACGAATCACTGGCTTTCACCTCGAAGGGAGCATCCGGGTGCATGAGTTGAAGATGTTCGCCGGGAACTCGAACCCGGCGCTCGTCAAAGAGATTTGCGATTGCCTGGGAATCGGGCAAGGGGACGCGCTCGTTTCCGCGTTCAGCGATGGCGAGATCCGGGTGCAGATCAACGAGAACGTGCGGGGGAAGGATGTCTTCGTCTGCCAGTCGTGTTGCGAACCGGTCAACAAGCACTTGATGGAACTCTTGCTCATGCTCGATGCCCTCAAGCGGTCCTCGGCCTACCGGATCACCGCCGTGATCCCGTACTATGGCTACGGCCGCCAGGACCGGAAGGACCAGCCTCGCGTGCCGATCTCCGCCAAGCTGGTAGCGGACTTAATCACCACCGCGGGCGCCGATCGGGTGCTGACGATGGACCTGCATGCGGGGCAGATCCAGGGGTTCTTCAACATCCCGGTGGACCATCTGTACGCGTCGCCGGTGTTGCTGGAGTATGTCGCGCAGCATGGAGGCCAGGGCCTCGTCGTCGTTTCGCCGGACGCGGGCGGCGTAGAGCGCGCCCGGGCCTTCGCCAAGCGGTTGCAGGCCAGTCTTGCGATCATCGACAAGCGGCGGGAGGGCCCCAACGAGTCCCATGTCATGCACATCATCGGAGAGGTGGCTGGGCGCGACGCCCTGCTCCTGGATGACATGATCGATACGGCCGGCACGATCGCCTTGGGCGCGCAGGCCTGCATGGAGCACGGCGCGCGCCGCGTCTGGTCGGCCTGCACGCATCCGGTCCTTTCGGGGCAGGCCCTGGATCGCTTGAACGCGACGAAATTGGAGGAAGTGGTGGTGACCAACACGATTCCGCTCAACGGCAAAGACCGTCGGTGTGCCAAGCTGAAGGTGCTCTCCGTTGCGTCGTTGCTGGCGGAAGCCATCAAGCGCATCCACGAAGAAGAGTCGGTGAGTTCGCTGTTTGTGTAGACACGTCCGGGTTCAAGAAAGGGTTGGCGATGCAGGTTGACATGAAGGTTGAGACCCGTGAGGCGGCCGGGAAGGGAGTCGCCCGCACCTTACGGCAGCAGGGCAAGATTCCGGGTGTCCTCTATGGGCAGGGTGAGTGCATCAGCCTGACGATCGATCCTGCCGAGATCCGCAAGGTGCTTCATTCGGAGCCTCTTCGCGGTAGCGATGGACAAGCCGATCCGAGTCCGCGTGCCGGTGGCCGTCACTGAGGGGACGCCCGTAGGTGTGGCCGAAGGGGGCATTCTCCAGCACAACATGCGCGAGCTCCACGTCGAGTGTCTGCCCAGGCAGATCCCCGCGCACATCGTGGTGGACCCGACCCCCCTCAAGATCAATCAGGGGATCCATGTCAAGGAGGTGTCTGCCCCCCCTGGCGTCCGTATCCTGGACGATCCCGACATGATGGTGGTCAGCGTCGCCGCCCCGATCTCGGAAGCAAAGCTGGAGGCGTTGCTTGCCACGACGCCGGCTGGCGAAACGGCGGCGGAACCCGAGCTGATCGGCAAGGCGAAAGAGGAAGAAGTGACCGAGGAAGCCGCAGCCGCTGGCGAGAAAGCCGGTGAGAAAGCCGGCGAGAAGGTTGGTGCGAAAGCTGGCGAGAAGGTTGGCGCAAAAGCCGCTGCGTCGCCTGCTGCCGAATCGAAAGAGGAGAAGAAGGAAGGCAAGGAAGCAAAAGACACGAAGGGGGAGAAGAAGAAGTAGCGTTGCGCTCGGGAGGGGCGCGTCCTGGCGCGCCGGGGTGGGCGGGTGCGACTAATAGTCGGTCTCGGCAATCCTGGTCAGGCCTACGCCGAAACCCGTCACAATGTAGGCTTCTGGGTCGTGGCAGCCGTGGCGGCCGAGGCCGGGATGCGGTTCAGGCGGCACGGCGAAGTCCTGAGGGCCGGGGGACGCCTGGCCGGGCAGGCGGTCACGCTGGCCAAACCGCAGAGCTACATGAACCGCAGCGGGCCGGTCGTCGCCGGGCTGATCGGCGAGCTCGGCCTCGACCTCAGCGAGGTGATCGTCATCCACGACGATCTCGATCTCGACCCCGGTCGCCTCCGCATCAAGGCCCGTGGGGGGCACGGAGGCCACAACGGGGTCCTCTCCATCATCGATACTCTGGAGTCAGACCGGTTTGCCCGCGTCAAGATCGGGATCGGACGTCCGCCGGATGGCGTAGGGGCAGCGGACTACGTGCTGGCTCCTGTGTCCGCCCGCGAGCGGGCGGTGCTGGATGAGGCAGTCCAACAGGCCGTGCGGGCGGTGGAGTGTTGGGTCAGCGAAGGTTTGATGACGGCCATGAACCGATTCAATGTCAAACGCGAGTCCTAAGATCGTTAAACGTTAACCGTGAAGACTTCCCTATTTCCAGGACGATTGTCTGTTACCGTTTAACGAATAACGCCTTCCTTTTACTTCCAGGGAAAGACGATGGCGCTCAATTGTGGAATAATCGGCTTGCCCAACGTGGGCAAATCGACGGTCTTCAACGCCCTGGTGGGCGGCAAGGCGCTGGTCGCCAACTACCCGTTCTCCACCGTCGAGCCCAATGTGGGCGTGGCGATCATTCCGGATGAACGGCTGGCGAAGCTGACACAGATCTTCAAGTCCAGGAAAACGACGCCGACGGCCATCGAGTTTCGCGACATCGCGGGGCTGGTGGAGGGATCGAGCCTCGGCGAGGGACTGGGCAACCAGTTCCTGAACCAGGTCCGAGAAGCGGACGCGCTGGTGCACGTGGTGCGCGTCTTCGAGCATCCCGACGTGATCCATGTGGCAGGCGCGATGGACCCGGAACGCGACATCGGGCTGATCGAAACCGAGTTGATGCTCGCGGACCTGCAGACGCTGGAGCGGCGGCGGGAGAAGCTGGACAAGAAGGTGCGGGCCGGTGAGGCGGGGGCCGTGCAGGAGAAAGTGTATGCGGATGCGCTCATTGAGCGGTTAAGCAAAGGGGAGTGGATCGGGGGCCAGACGGCCTCGGCGGCGGAGCAGGCCTGGCTGCGCGAGTACCAGTTGCTGACGGCCAAGCCCATCGTGTTCGCCGTCAATATCGGGGAAGGGCAGGACGGCAGCCCGGCTGTGCGGCGGGTCGAGGAACTGGCGCGCGCCCGCGGGGCCCGGGCCGTGACGATCTGCGGCGCCGTCGAAGCGGAGGTGGCGGCCTTGCCTCCCCAAGAACGGGCGGACTATTTCCGGGAACTTGGCATGGGCGAAGGCGGCTTGGTCCGGCTGGTCCGCACGGCCTATGAACTCTTGAACCTCATCACGTTCTTCACCGCCGGCGAGGTCGAGTCCCGTGCCTGGACGATCCGCCGGGGTACGAAGGCCGCTCAGGCCGCCGGGAAGGTCCATTCCGACATGGAACGGGGATTCATCCGAGCGGAAGTCTATCATTACGACGACCTGATCGCGTGCGGCAGCGAGGCAGGTGTCAGGGAGAAAGGGCTGTTTCGGCTGGAGGGGCGCGACTATGTCGTCAAGGACGGCGACGTGCTGTTTTTCCGGTTCAACGTGTGATTGGAGGCCGCAGGCGCGTCTTGATTATGGCGAAACGCTGTGTTAGGGTGAGCCGCTTTTTTGTTGTCGAGCACCCCCTTGCTCCGGACCTGGTTCCGGGGCTTTAGATCCGGGAGGAGGGTTCTGCAGTATGCCACAGCTCTATGAGTCTCTCTTCATCCTGCGTCCCTCATTGGCCGATGAAGACATCCCCAAGATGCTGGACAAGGTGAAGGCCACGGTGGAAAGGGCCGGCGGGACCGTCGAGCACCTGTCCAACTGGGGCAAGCGAAAGCTGGCCTATGAGATCAAGCAGGAGAAGAAGGGTATCTACGTCCAACTCAACTATCGTGGGAACGGGGCCGTTGTCGCCGAATTGGAACGCCTGTTCCGGTTGGACGACGCCGCGCTCAAGTATCTCACCGTGAAGGTCGAGGACAACAAGCTGCCTCCCGCCGCGACCGAACACGCCAAAGAGCCGGAGCATGGCGGGGTTCAATAAAGTCATCCTCATGGGAAACCTCACCCGGGACCCGGAGGTCCGGTATGCGCCCAGCGGGACGCCTGTGGCCAATTTCGGGCTGGCGGTCAATCGCCGGTATCGGCAGGGTGACGAAACAAAGGAAGAAGTCTGCTTCGTGGACATCGTCGTCTTCGGCAAGCAGGCGGAGACCTGCGGCCAGTACCTCAACAAAGGGAACGGCGCCCTGGTCGAAGGCCGGCTTCAGATGCGCAAGTTCGAGACGAAGGACGGGCAGAAGGTCACGAAGCACGAGGTCGTGGCGGAGACCGTCCGATTCCTCCCCAAGCGGATGGATCAGGGCGGGGAGGCGCCCGTGCGGGAACCGCTCGACGAGGTCCCTCCTTCATCCGAATCGGACGAGCCGGTCTAGGGACGAGAAAGGACGAGGATCGTGGAACGGGGACGTTTTCAACGCCGGCGCGTGTGCCGGTTCTGCCATGACAAGATCGCCATTGATTATAAGGATGTCGGCCTGCTCCGGAACTTCCTGACCGAACGGGGCCGGATCATTCCGCGCCGGATGTCGGGCAATTGCCTGGGGCATCAGCGGGAGCTGACGATCGCCATCAAGCGGGCGCGGACGATCGCGCTCGTGGGCTTTGCGGAAGAGCGGTAGGCCCACTGCGCCGGCCACCGGAGGAGAGTCGCACTGCACACGTCAAGGGACATTGCCATGACTCAGATCCCGATCGCGGAGATTCCGGAAGAGTGGCTGCCCCTGTCCTACAGCGAGGATGCGGCCGAGCTCGAGCTCGCCATCTCGGGCGTGCGTTTCCTGCAACCGATCGCGGTGGACCTCGTCCTAGTCAAGGCTGCCCCCGTGATCAGCGCCACCGGGCGCATCAAGACGTCGGTCACGTGTGAGTGCGTCCGATGTCTGAGCCGGCTGCTGGTCCCCCTGGACGTCCCGGTCGCGACGCAGTTCCGGCCGGCGCTGCCGCCCTTGCCGCCAGGGGAATATCAAATGCCGTCCGAGGCAGCCGAAGATTACTATTATCAGGACGATATGGTCGTCTTGGATGATCTCGTCCGGCAGGAAGTGATCCTGGCCGTCCCCTTCAGGCCCCAGTGCCGGGCGGACTGCCGGGGATTGTGTCCCCAGTGCGGACAGGACCTCAATGTCGGCACCTGTGCGTGCGCCCCGCCTCCAGATCCCCGGTGGGCGGTGTTGCGTGAATACCTGAAGGGGAAGTAGCGTCCTGGTCGTCCGGAGTACATGAAGGAAGGGTCTCATGCCGAATCCCAAACACAAGCATTCGAAGGCGCGGCGCGACAGGCGGCGAACGGCAAAGGTCAAGATCCGTCCCCAAAGCCTCTCCGTCTGCCCCCAGTGCCACCAACCGAAACTCCCGCACTACACCTGTCTGACATGCGGGACCTACAAAGGCCAGGAAGTCATCGCCGTCGAAGAGGCCTGACGCGAGGTCCGTGTTCGAGATGAAGATCGCACTGGATGCGATGGGTGGCGATCACGCCCCGGCCTCGGAGGTCGAGGGTGCCGCGCTGGCGGTGCGTGAGTACGGAGTCGAGGTCGTCCTGGTGGGCGATGACACGCTGCTCAAGGCGGAACTCCACCGGCAGGGCGTCGGGGATCTGCCGGGCTTGACGGTGCACCACGCCTCCCAGCGGGTCGAGATGCACGAGCAGCCCTCGCAGGTCGTCCGCCGCAAGCGGGACTCCTCGATCTGGGTCGGCACGGAGCTGGTCAAGAAAGGCGAGGCGGTCGCCATCATCAGCGCCGGGAACACGGGCGCCACCGTGGTCACCGCGTTTTTCCTGCTGGGTGTCCTGAAGGGCGTCGAGCGGCCGGCCATCGCGACGCTGCTCCCTACGTTGATGGGCCACACCATCCTCTTGGATGTGGGTGCCACAGTGGACTGCACGCCGTCCCAGCTGACCCAGTTCGCACTCATGGGGCACGAGTATGCCCAACACGTCTTTAACAAAGCGCATCCCACCATCGGTCTGCTCAGCATCGGGGAGGAGGATACGAAAGGGAACGAGGTCACCAAGGAGACGTTCAAGCAACTGAAGGAGAGTCCGCTGAACTTCATCGGGAACGTCGAAGGACGTGACGTCTTCACCGGTGCAGCGGACGTCGTGGTGTGCGACGGCTTCATCGGGAACGTGGCCCTCAAGATTACCGAAGGCGTGGCCGAGGCCATGAAAAAAATGCTCTTCAAGGAGATCGCCGCCGGCGCCCTGCTGAGCCGGATCGGTTACGCGCTGCTCAAGCGCGCGTTCAGTCGGTTCAAGCGGCGGATGGATTACGCCGAGGTCGGCGGCGCGCCCCTCCTGGGCGTCAACGGCATCTGCATCATCTGTCACGGCCGGTCTTCGGGCCGGGCCATCAAAAACGCGATCCGCGTGGCCAAGGAGTTTTTCGAGAGGCACGTGAACGAACACATCCAGCGCGATATCGAGGAGAGCGTGGCCCTCTTCGAAGGCAAGAGCAAGGACCCCGCCCGATGAGGGCCCGCATCGTGGCCACCGGGTCCGCCGTCCCTCGGCGGATCCTGCGCAACAGCGATCTCGAACGCATGGTCGCCACCTCCGGCGAGTGGATCGTCGGGCGGACCGGAATTCGCGAGCGTCGGGTCGTGGACGCCGGCGTGGCCAGTTCCGATCTGGGCACCGACGCCGCCCGCGCGGCGCTGGCGGCGAGCGGGTGGGATCCAGCCGACCTCGACCTCATCCTGGTCGCCACCTGCACCCCTGACATGCCCCTACCGTCGACGGCCTGCCTCATCCAGCGGAACCTGAAGGCCTCCCGGGCAATCGCGTTTGATCTGGCCGCCGCCTGCTCCGGATTCCTGTACGGCCTCTCGGTGGCTGACCTCTACGTGCGCTCCGGGACGTGCCGGCGGGCGTTGCTGGTCGGCACGGAGGTGATGTCCAGCGTGCTCGACTGGACGGACCGGAGCACCTGCATCCTGTTCGGCGACGGAGCCGGCGCGGCCTTGCTGGAACCCTCCGACGACGAGCGGGGCGTCCTCTCCACCCACTTGCACTCTGACGGCGACCTCTGGGACTTGGTGTGCGTGCCGGGCGGCGGCTCCCGCATGCCGGCGTCTGATGCGATGCTCGCCGGCCGACAGCAGTACGTGAAGATGAAGGGCAACGAGACCTTCAAGGTGGCCGTCAAGACCTTGGAGGCGACGGCCCGCGAGGCCCTGGAGGCCAACAAGCTGGAAGTCGCGGATGTGGACCTGTTCATCCCCCATCAAGCGAACGCGCGCATCATCCAGGCCGTCATGGAGCGCCTCGGGTTGCCCCAGGACCGGGTCTTCCTGAACATGGACCGCTACGGGAACACCTCGGCGGCGTCGATCCCGCTGGCCTTGGATGAAGCCGTGCGGACCGGACGGATCAAGCCCGGCAGTCGGATTCTCATGGTGGCGTTCGGGTCGGGCCTGACGTGGGCATCGGCCGTGATGAAATGGTAGGAGGCGAACAGTTGGTTGGTACGCAGCCGCAGCCGTTAGAAGGAGCCTGGGCCCTCATCCTGGGGGCTTCCAGCGGGTTCGGCGAGGCCGTTTCGCTGGAGCTCGCCGGTCTCGGGATGGATATCGTGGGCGTGCATCTGGATCGGAGGTCCACGCAGCCGAATGTCGATCGGATCGTCGGCGAGATCAAAAACAAGGGGCGGGAGTCCTTGTTCTTCAACGTGAACGCTGCCGATCCCGAGAAGCGCCGCGAGGTCTTGGACGCCGTTCAAGCACGGATCGGACGGTCGGGCGCAGAGTCACCGATTCGGGTCCTGCTGCACTCGCTGGCCTTCGGCACGTTGAAGCCATTCATCGCGGAGGTCGAAGCAGACGCGCTGACCCAGGCCCAGATGGACATGACGCAGGATGTCATGGCGAACAGCCTCGTGTATTGGACCCAGGACCTCGTGCAGCGTAAGCTGATGGGCCGGGGTGGACGAATCTTCGCCATGACCAGCGCCGGCGGCGCTCGCGTGTGGAAGACCTACGGCGCGGTCTCCGCCGCCAAGGCGGCCCTGGAGTCGCACGTCCGTCAGTTGACGCTGGAATTGGGGCCGCACGGGATCACGGTCAACGCCATTATGGCGGGGGTGACGGACACCCCGGCCTTGCGAAAGATCCCTGGCTCCGACCGCATGATCGAGATGGCGCAGGCCAAGAACCCATCCGGCCGGTTGACGACGCCCCGGGACGTAGCCGCGGCGATCGGACTGCTGGCCCACCCGAAGGCCCAGTGGGTCACCGGCAATGTGATCTGCGTCGATGGCGGCGAATTTGTCGTAGATTGAGGAGTTAGCTGCTGTCTGGAGGCGGCGAACAGGGGAGTTTTCAGTTGACAACATGGACGGAATTCCCTCATATGATAGCGCCATGACTCCGGGCGTGGCCTTCGTCTTTCCCGGCCAGGGCTCACAGGCTGTGGGGATGGGCCAGGAGTTCTATGACTCCGAACCGGAGGCGCGGGCGCTGTTCGAGCAGGCCGGTCAGGTGCTCGGGGATGACGTGGCTGCTCTGTGCTTGCAGGGACCGGCGGAGCAGCTCAACCTCACGGAGTACACGCAACCGGCGTTGCTGACGGTCAGTGTCGTCGCGCTCCGGCTGTTGGAGCGTGCGGGTCTTCGGCCGAGCGCGGTGGCCGGGCATAGCCTGGGGGAATACACGGCGGTGGTGGCCGCTGGAGGACTGGCGTTTCCGGATGCCGTGGCCTTGGTCCGCAAGCGTGGGCGCTACATGCAGGCAGCGGTAGAAGCCGGACGAGGCTTGGTGTGCGCTATTCTAGGCCTGGAGCGCCCCATCGTCTCGGAAGTCTGTCGCGCGGCCTCGGCGTTGGGCGTGGTGGCCCCAGCGAACTTCAACGCGCCCGGCCAGATCGTGATCGCGGGGGAGAAGGCGGCGGTCGAAGAAGCGGCGCGCTTGGCCAAGGCCAGAGGCTGCCGCAAGGTCATTCCCCTGCCGGTCAGTGTGCCGGTGCATACGTCGCTGATGCAGGCGGCGGCTGCACGATTGGCTGTGGATGTGGACCGGGTGCCGATGCAGGACCTGACCGTGCCGCTGATCAATAACGTTGAGGCCAAACCGATCCGCCGCGCCGCGGACGTGCGGACGTCGTTGGTGCGGCAACTCGCCTCGTCCGTGTTGTGGGAGGAGTCGGTGCAGGCGCTGGCCAAGATGGGGATCCACACGCTTGTAGAGGTCGGCCCTGGGAAGGTTCTCACTGGGCTGGCCAAGCGGATCGCGCCCGAACTCCGGCTGCTGAACGTGCACGACAGGGCGAGTCTGGCCTCGACGGTCGAGGCGCTGGCCGCTGCACGGCCGTGATGCTGGCCGGGAAAGTCGCGATCGTGACGGGGGCCGCCCAGGGGATCGGGCGCGCCATCGCTGAGGCCTTGGCGCGGGACGGGGCGGATGTGGCAGTGGTGGACCTCGAGGTGACTCGCGCCGAGGAGACGGCGCGGGCGGTGTTGTCGCAGGGACGCCGTGCGCTGGTCATCAAGGCGAACGTGGCAGAATGGGCCGACGTCGCCGCGATGGCCGACCGGGTGCTCACCGAACTCCGCCGCATCGACATCCTGGTGAACAATGCGGGCATCACGCGGGACGGTCTGCTGCTCCGCATGAAGGAAGAAGACTGGAACGCGGTGTTGGACGTCAACCTGAAGGGCACGTTCCATTGCACCAAGGCCGTGCTGCCTGCCATGACCAAGCAGCGGAGCGGCGCCATGGTGAACATCGCCTCGGTGGTGGGCGTCATGGGCAATGCGGGGCAGGCCAATTACGCGGCCTCGAAGGCGGCCGTGATCGGGCTTACGAAGACGGCGGCCCGCGAGTACGCGAGCCGGGGGATTACCGTGAACGCGGTAGCGCCGGGATTCATCGAGACGGCCATGACTGACAAGCTGAGCGGGGAGGTCCGTGAAGCGCTGCTCAAGCAGATCCCGCTGGGCCGGCTCGGGACTGCCAACGATGTGGCCGAGGCCGTGCGGTTTCTGGTCTCCCCGGCGGCAGCGTATATCACGGGGCACGTGCTGCACGTGAACGGCGGAATGATCATGGTGTGAGGCGTTGAGCGGCCTCGCGCAGTGAGTTGCTTGTTGAGGGGAGGGTAGGGAGGTGGCGAAATCTATGGCAGCCATAGAAGAGCGGGTGAAGAAGATCATCGCCGAGCAGTTGGGTGTCGAGGAAGACGACGTGGTCCCAGACGCCAAGTTCGTGGAGGATCTCGGCGCGGACTCCTTGGATACGGTCGAACTGGTGATGGCCTTTGAAGAAGCGTTTGAAATCGAGATCCCGGATGAGAAGGCCGAGAAGATCCTGACCGTGCAGGACGCCGTGGACTTCATCAAAGAGAATATTTAATACCCTGGACGGTCGGCACGCGCCTGATGAGCAAGGAAATCCGCGAGAGACGGGTCGTCGTCACGGGCCTGGGTCTGATCACGCCGCTCGGCACGGGCGTGGAGAAGACCTGGAACGCCCTGTGCGCTGGCAAGTCGGGGATCCGGCGGATCACCAAGTTCGATCCGTCTGGGTATGCTTGCCAGATTGCGGGAGAGGTCACGGATTTCGACCCTGCCGACTACATTGAGAAGAAAGAGATCAAGAAGATGGACAACTTCATCCAGTATGCCGTCGGCGCAAGCCAGATGGCGGTGGATGATGCCGGGTTCAAGGTCACCCCGGAGAACGCCGACCGGGTCGGGGTCTATATCGGGTCCGGGATCGGCGGGCTCCCGGCCATCGAGGCCTTTCACAAGGTGCTGCTCGAGAAAGGCCCTGACCGGGTCTCCCCGTTCTTCATTCCGATGGTGATCATCAACCTCGCCTCAGGACAGGTGTCGATGCGGATCGGCGCCCGCGGACCCAACTCGTGCGCGGTGACGGCCTGCGCGACCGGCAATCACTGCATCGGCGACGCCTTCCGGATCATCGAGCGAGGAGATGCGGATGTCATGGTCGCCGGCGGCGCGGAAGCCGCGATCACGCCGCTGGGGGTAGCAGGGTTCGCGTCGGCCCGGGCGCTCTCGACGCGTAACGACGACCCGGAACGGGCGAGCCGCCCCTTCGACAAGGAGCGCGACGGATTCGTGCTTGGGGAGGGCGCCGGCGTGCTGGTGCTGGAGGAACTGGAATTGGCGCGCCGTCGCGGCGCGCGGATCTACGCCGAGATCCTGGGCTACGGCATGACGGCCGATGCCCATCACATCACCGCGCCGCCAGAAGACGGCCATGGGGCGGTCCGATGCATGCGGCGGGCGTTGGAAGATGCCGGGCTGCCGCCGGACGCGATCGGCTACGTGAACGCGCACGCCACCTCGACGATGGCCGACCGCATCGAAACCAGCGCCATCAAGCAGGTCTTCGGCGACCACGCCCGCCGCCTGGCGGTGAGTTCCACGAAGTCCATGACGGGGCACCTCCTGGGAGCGGCCGGCGGTGTGGAGGCGGTCTTCAGCGTCCTGGCTATCCACCGCGGGATCCTGCCACCGACCATCAATCAGGAGGTGCCCGATCCCGAGTGCGATCTGGACTATGTCCCCAATGTCGCCCGCCGGGCCGAGGTCCATACGGTGCTCTCCAACTCCTTCGGCTTCGGCGGGGTCAACGCCTGCCTGATCTTCTCCCGTTGCACGGCCTAACCACTCATGCAGACAGACGGGCTGGATGAGATTCAACGCCGGCTCGGGTACAGGTTCCAGCGGTCCAGCCTGCTCATCGAAGCCCTGACCCACAAGTCCTACCTCAATGAAGCCAAGGAGACCGGCGGAGTCGATAACGAGCGGCTGGAGTTTCTCGGCGATGCGATCCTGGACCTGGTCGTGAGCGAATACTTATTGTCCGCGTTTCCGGACGCCGCCGAGGGCGAGCTCTCGAAGCTCCGGGCGCGGCTTGTGAGCGAGAAGACCCTGGCGCGGGTGGCCGGCCGGATCGGGATCGGGGAACTTCTCCGTCTGGGGCGCGGCGAGACGAAAACGCAGGGGCACAACAAACCATCCATCCTGGCGGACGCCCTGGAGGCGGTCTTCGCCGGGGTGTATCTGGACGGGGGGCTTGACGCAGCGGCGGCGAGCGTCAAGGCCGTGTTCAGCGAGGAGCTGGCCTCGTGCGATCGGTCGCTCCTCGCCAGGGGGGACTTCAAAACCGACCTCCAGGAGGTCTGCCAGCGGGAGTTCGAGATGCTCCCGCGTTACCGGACGATCCGGGAGACAGGGCCGGACCATGAGAAACTGTTCGAGGTGGAGATCCTGATCCGGGGCGAGCGCTATGGGGTTGGTCACGGCAAACGTAAGAAAGAAGCCGAACAGGTGGCCGCCAAGCACGCCCTGGAGAAACTGCGGGTCGTGAAGACTGGTTAGGAGGAAAGATCATGCCGTACCAGGTGGGAGTCGTTGCGTTGACGCTACTGCTAGCGGGAATGGCGGCGCCTGTCTTCGGGGCTGAAGACAAGAAGCCGGCAGAAGGAGGGAAAATGGAGCCGCACGCGATCATCAGTACGAAGTTCGGTGAGATGGAGATCAAGTTCTTTTCTGACCTGGCGCCCAAGCACGTGGAGAACTTCATCACGCTCGCCAAGTCTGGCTTTTACGACAAGACGCTGTTTCATCGCGTGATCCCCGGTTTCATGATCCAGGGCGGGGACCCCAACACGAAGGACCCCAACAAGAAGAGCGAGTACGGCATGGGCGGGCCCGGGCACAAGCTGAAGGCGGAATTCAATGCCAAGTCCCACAAGCGCGGGATCGTCTCGATGGCGCGGTCCAACAATCCGGACAGCGCGGGCTCGCAGTTCTTCATCGTCGTGAAGGACTCGCCCTTCCTGGACCGCCAGTACACGGTGTTCGGCGAAGTGATCCGGGGCATGGAGGTGGCGGATAAGATCGTGAATACGCCTCGTGGCCAGAATGACCTACCGAACGAGCGGATCGAGATGACCGTCACGATCGTTGACAAGCCGGTCGGCTAAGGCGCGGAGAGGCTGGCCGTGGCACGCATGGTGCATGCCGGGCTGGCCACTTGGCTTTGCTTTGTCACGCTGATCGGCGCCGGCTTCTTGTCGGCTAGCGCCGAGCCTGACCAACCGCTCTCGCCGGCCACGCCACCTGCCAAAACGGACAAGCCCGCGCCGCGTGTCCTCATCGAAACGGATCGTGGGAAGCTCACGTTGGAACTCTTGCCGGATGTGGCCCCCAAGACCGTAGCCCGGTTTATGGAACTGGTCAGGAAGGGATTCTACAACGGCCTAACCTTCCACCGCGTCGCTCCCCGATTTCTCATTGAGGGCGGCGATCCGAACGGGGATGGGACTGGAGGGTCAGGGCGTACGATTCTGGCTGAATTCAACGAGAAAAAGCACGTAACTGGCACAGTAGG
>VBOK01000193.1 GCA_005877565.1 Nitrospirota bacterium | reverse complement strand
GGAACGGCGGGCTGGCATGGGTCGTGTCCTTGATGGAGCGCTATGGCTCGATCGACTACGCGATGGCCACCGCGCGCGGGTTTGTGCAGGGGGCCAAGGTTCACCTGGACCTATTCGAGGATTCCGTGCACAAGCGGGCACTGCAAGTGGTCGCCGACTACATGGTGTCGCGCGATCATTAGTTGATGGGCGCGGCTTCTCCCTCTCCGGTTCATCCCTACGTGCAGCTTGCCACCGATGCCATCGACGCCTATGTCCGGGATTTCCGCGTCATCACCCCGCCGACCGGCCTGTTCGAGCGGCATCCGACCCTGTGGGGACGGGCGGGCGTGTTCGTCTCGCTGAAGAAGCGAGGTGAGTTGCGTGGCTGCATCGGCACGATCGAACCGGCGCACGAGAACCTCGCCGTGGAGATCATTGAAAACGCCATCAGTGCTGCGACCAAGGACCCGCGTTTCCGGCCGGTCATAGAAGAGGAGTTGCCGGAGTTGGTTGTCTCGGTGGACATCCTGACCACGCCGGAGCGCGTGGCGGGCCACGAAGACTTGGACGTGCTGCGGTACGGGCTGATCGTGAAGGCGGGGACCCGACGCGGGCTGCTGCTGCCCGATATCGAGGGGATCGCCTCGGTGCACGAGCAGATGACGGTTGCGCGGAAGAAAGGCGGCATCGGCGAAGAGGAGCCGGCCGAGCTGTATCGCTTCCAAGTCGAGCGGTATTTTTGATGGCGTTAATCGTTAAACGTTATTCGTTAATCGTGAAGGTTCTGACCGTTTAACGTATAACGATTAACGTATAACGAATAACGAGGAGGCATGGCCGAACTCAGTCCGTTCCATGGTGTCCTGTACGACCCGGCCAAGGTGGGCGACGTCACGGCCGTGGTGGCGCCTCCCTACGATGTGACCGGACCCACCGAGCAAGCGTCTCTCTACGAACGACATCCCTGCAACATCGTCCGGCTGGAACTCGGCCGGGAGCATCCGGGCGACGGCCCGCAGGACAACCGCTACATCCGCGCCAAGCGGTTTCTGGAGGAGTGGCTGCGCGACGGGGTTCTCCGGCGGGACGGGCGCCCGGCGATCTACCTGTACACGGTCGAGTACCGGCTGCGCTCCGGGGCTGTGCGGACGATGCGCGGCTTTCTCTCGCTGGTCAAGCTGGAGGAGTTCGGCACCGGCCGCATCTTCCCCCACGAGAACACCCGCGCCGCGGCGAAGGACGACCGCTATCAGTTGCTCGAGACGTGCCGCAGCAACTTCAGCCCCATCTTCTCGCTCTACTCCGATCCGGCTGGAGACATCATCCGAACCCTGGAGGCGGCGGACGGAGGCCGCCCGCACGTCGCGGTCACGGACAGCGACGGGGGCCACCATCGGCTGTGGACCGTGACCGACCCGGCGGCGCTCGAACGGGTGGTGGCGGCGATGAAGCCCCTCCCGCTCTTCATCGCGGACGGCCACCATCGCTACGAGTCGGCGCTCCGCTATCGGAACGTGCAGCGGAAAGCCCATGGCAAGTCGGGCACGCTGTCCTCCGACTGGGTCCTCATGTATTTCTCGAACCTCGACGATCCCGGCCTGACGATCCTCCCCACGCACCGCGTCCTGCCGGGACCGCTCCCGTGCCCGGTCGCTGTGATCCGGCAACGCCTGGGCGAGACCTTCATGCTGGCGGCGTTCCCCTTTACCCAAGAGACTGAGCCAGCAGCCCGCGCGAAGTTCCTCAACGCGCTGCATACGGCGCAGGCTACGGATGCGCACGTGATGGGGCTGGTCATCCGCGGAGAGTCCCGCTACGACCTGCTCACGCTCAATCCGAAGGGCCTGGCCCGCCTGGGTCCGTCCGCCCGCGAACGCCTGGACGTCTCCATTCTCCAACAACTGGTCTTTCGCGGGGCGCTGCGGTTGACGTCCCAGGGCGAGGAACGCCTGGTCTATATCAAGGATGAAGAGGATGCCGTGGCGGCGGTGGCACGGGGCGACGGTGAACTGGCGTTTCTGCTGAATCCTTCCAAGGTCACCGAGGTCAAGGACGTCGCGCGGGTCGGTGACCGCATGCCACACAAGTCCACCTATTTCTATCCGAAGCCCCTCACCGGCTTGGTCATCAACGTGATGGAGTGAGACGGCAAGGCGGCGGCAGCATTGACAATTCGACCCGGCTCTGACAGTCTAGCGCCCCAAAACCTTTCTGTAAAGATTCGCTCTATGCCCGAACGACTGCTGAAGAAGAGTCTCTGTGGTGGCTTACTCGGAACTCTGCTCTTTCTGCTCGGAAGCGGGCAGGCCTGGGCCGGCGGCGTGTCGTTTACCGAACAGGGCGCGGCGGCGAGTGGAAAGGCCAATGCGTTTACCGGCGAGGCCAATGACCCGTCCGCCATCTTCTACAACCCGGCCGGGATCACGCAACTGCCGGGCACGCAGCTCATGATCGGCACCTCGATCGTGAAGCTGGATTCCACTTTCCGCAGTTCGACGTCGGGAGAATCCACACAGCTTCAAGACCAGTTCCCGATCATTCCCCATTTCTACATCACCCACCGGTTCAAGCAATGGGACGAGCGGGTCAGCGTCGGGCTGGGAGTCTATACGCCGTTCGGCATCGTCGTGGACTGGCCGGACAACTGGCAGGGCCGCTTCAATACCACCGACGCACGCCTCCGGGTCACCGTCTATAATCCCACTGTGGCATACCAGGTGACACCCGAGTTCTCGGCTGCGGCCGGAATCCGGATCGCGGACGCCGGGGCCGAATTTGAGCAAAAGTTTCCTCAAATTATCTTTGGCGAAAACAAGGTGCGCGTGCATGACCTCGAAGCGCATCCTGTCGGATGGAACGTCGGATTTCTTTATCACCTAAAGGAGATTTCTACTTCGGTGGGTCTCCAATTCAGGAGCGAGCTTCAAGCCAAATTCAACGGCTCGGCTGATTTCACAGGGCCGGATGCCTTTTTGATTGAGAACACCAAATTCCACACCAGTGTTAAGCTGCCGCCTCAGCTCATCCTGGGGGTTTCAACGAAAGCGATTCCGCGCTGGACGATCAACGCGGACATCGAATGGGAAGGCTGGAGAACGGTCGGGTCGATCCCGAAAAGTTTCGACACGACTACTGGATCGTTTGTGGCGCAATCCAACTTTAATTCCCAAGGGCTTCGGCTCTGGAAGAACTCCTATGTCTTCCGCCTCGGAGCGGAGTATGCAGCAACCGACAGGATTGCCCTGCGAGGCGGGTTCTTCTATGATCAAACGCCGATTCCGAAAGAGACATTCGATCCGACGATTCCGAACGCTGATCTGTATGCGCTGACGGCGGGCTTGGGGTACAGGTGGGAGGCCACTAGTGTGGATATCGCCTATCTGTTCGGGTTCTATGAAAAGCGGGCGATCAACGGCTCGACTATAGATCCAGCCGGTTCCACTATCTTTGGCTCCTACTCGACGACCGCGCAGGTGCTGGTGCTCAGCGTGACCCAGCGGTTCTGAACGGGCCAGCGTTTGTCACCCTGAATCCTTCGAATGCCGTCCTGAGCGGAGCGAAGGATCTCGTCGCTAGCTCACTCAGGGCAGGATTCTTGCGTAGCAGGATTCTTGATCCGGAAATTCCGGTATTCTCCCTCCCTTAATTCAAGGATTGACCCGATTGGTTGTGCTCAGTCGTCCAGTATCATGGCATGAGGCAAGCACTCTGGTCTTAAGAGCCAGCCGATTATGACACTGAAGAGAGCCCACTTCTCCTGGTTAGCTCGAAAGGCGCAGGCTGCCGCTCGGGCCAGACGCCTAATCGCACTTCTGCTGCTTTCTGTCTTCATCGTGCTGTCTTCGGCTTCGAATGCCGTGGCACAACTGGGCTGGTCTACTCAATCCTTGGACGGGCCAGCACCAGCCACACCTGTGGCCGATCGATGCTTCACTGGCAATCTTACGCATGATCGCCTGAACGGCGATAGGAAGACGGACTTTTGGTGCACGACGGGCACTGGGTCTAGCACCTGGCTGATCGGGATCTCGACCGGAAGCGGTTGGTCGACATCCACGTGGGATGGGCCAATACCTGGGCTACCGCAACCCTTAGGTGGCACCAACCTACTCAGTAGCTGCATTACTGGTGATCTTAACGGAGATGGTAAAAGCGATATTTACTGCCAATACCTCGTCTCTGTTTTTCCATTAAGACTTTATGCATCTGCCGGCCTCTCGACAGGGAGCGGATGGTCAACGTCTTCCTGGGCTCCACTACCCCAGGCGATCCTTTTCGCATGGCAGTGCTTGACGGGGGACCTTGACGGCGATGGAAAGACAGACGTTTGGTGCGAGACTAATGGAACCTGGACTGTCGGAATTTCAACCGGTAGCGGCTGGTCGACGTCGACCTGGAATGGACCAGCACTCCTCTGGGGTAGGAACTTCCTGCGTGTGAGCGACCAATGCCTGACGGGAGACCTCAACGGCGATGGGAAGACGGATATGTGGTGCGAAACAAGCTCCGGCTCTGGCACGTGGTCCGTTGCCCTTTCAACAGGCACCTTTGACCTTTTAACAGGCAGCGGATGGGCGATGTCCACTGTGAGCGGGCCAGCGCCAAGTACACCGATCCCCAGTAGTTGTCTAGTGGGGGACGCGAATGGGGATGGGAATGTTGACTTTTGGTGTGAGACTAGCTCAGGTTCGGGTAGTTGGACGATGGCGTTGTCATCTGAGCCACCCCCCTGATCTCCTTCCGCATTCGCCCTTTCCCATTCAGACCTTGAGTTAGACCACGATGAATGACGGAACAGAAATGTGTCAACCACTACCGATGGCGTGGCACCTTTCAGCACAACAGCACAGGTGCTGGTGCTCAGCGTGACCTACCGGTTCTGACAGGCCAGCGTTGTCACCTTGAACGAAGTGAAGGGTCTCATCTGCCTGCTGCCGAGATTCTTCGCTGCGCTCAGAAAGACAGCGCGGTACTGACGGCTGGTGGTGTGTAGACCAGGGCCACTCCGCCGTGCCAAGCTCGCCTACCACCCGGCCAAGCTCGTCGAGTCCTACATCATCAGCTCGCCTTAAAAGGGGACTGGCTCGACAGTTTTAATACCCATGTTTCAGGATTCTCCCCCAGCCTGAATCAGGTGCTTCCACCACTTCGATTCCAGGATTCACCTAATAGTGCACCACGGCTCGATTGCCTACATTGGCAGATTGCCAGGGGGGAGCGCGTATGGGTCATGACCGCAAGGTTCTGACGCCACAGTTCGACACCCCGCTTCTCTCCTGCCTCACCGTAAGTTCCACATTACCAAACTCCAATCCTTCCCAGTCACTCTTTTAGTGAGGTCATTATGGCTTCCATGAGGCTTTCTCGCACTGGGGTCATTTCGCTGTTTCTCCAGTTTGGTCTTCTTGCCCTTTCTTTGGTCGGCAACGCTGCTGCACAGCCCGATCCG
>VBOK01000185.1 GCA_005877565.1 Nitrospirota bacterium | reverse complement strand
TGGCCCCGGAGAATTTCGAGCTGGCTGGGAGGCAGATCGAGGAGATCGGCCAGGAAGGTCAGGCAGGCGGCGTTGGCCGCGCCCTCCACCGGCGGCGCCATCAACCGAATGTTCAGGGTGTCCCCGGTCCAGCCGACGACCGCGTTGCGCGAAGCACGTGGCTGGACGCGGAGGGAAAGGGTGACGTGAGGCCCGGCATCCCGCTTACCGGTTGCGGGTGACATCATTCACGGTGGTGTCGCCCGACAGGGAGTGCAGATCGATCTCCTCCATCTCCACCATCTTGATGAAGGTATGCAGTAGGGCCCGTAGTTTCTCCAACGCCATCATCCGTTCCTTGCGGAGCCCCAGGATGTCACGCTGCAGCCCCTCGCAATCGGCATGGGCCCGCTTCAGGAGCTCTTCGGCCTTGATCTGGGCCTCTTTCAGGGTCAGATCGGCTTCCTTGCGGGCCGTCTCCTTGATGCCGTCCACCATGGACTGCGTGGTGACGAGCAGGTCATTGAGGGTGGCCTCTTTCTTCCGCAGGTCGTTGACCTGGCCCTCCAGATGCTCGGCTCGCTCCTTGAGCTGGGTGTTCTCCTTCACCAGTTGCTCGACGGCCTGGGAGACGGAGCGGAGGAACGCTTGGACCTCCTGCCGGTCGTAGCCCCGTACCCGTACCTTAAAGTCCCATTGTTGTATGTCCAGCGGCGTGAGCTTCACTTTGTCACCTCCCCACCGAGATCGTTCCCCGGTGATCCTTCCATCCTCCGGCCTCATCGCAACCGCATCCCGATGTCGCTCAAGGTCCCCACCAGGAAGAAATCCACGAAATAGATCGCCATGATCAGGAGCAACGGCGAGATATCGATGCCGATGCCTCCGTACCCCATCATCCGGAACATCCAACGCCGGATCGGCTCGAGCAAGGGATCGGTCAGACGGTTCAACGTCTGCACGATCGGGTTCCACGGATCCGGGTTCACCCAGCTGATCAAAGCCCTGACGATCACCACCCAGATATAGACCTGCAAGAGCAGGTGCAGGACCGAGGCGAGAGCCGTCAGGAAGTTGCCCGCGACGAACACTGATGTTACACCCCTTGCGCCACGAGGGCTAGCCCCGGCCCAATTCTTCCGACCGTTTCGTCGCCGCTTCGATGGCGGCGATCACGGCCGAGCGGACGCCGCCCCTCTCGAGCGCGTGCAGTCCGGCGATGGTGGTGCCGCCGGGGGATGCCACCTTGTCCTTCAACCTGGCCGGGTGCTCGCCGGTCTCAAGGACCTGCTTGGCCGCGCCCAGCACCGTCTGCGCCGCCAGCGTCAAGGCCGTCTCGCGCGGCAGCCCCATCTTCACGCCACCGTCCGCCAGGGCCTCGATGATCTGGAACACGTACGCCGGGCCGCTGCCGCTCAGGCCGGTGACGGCGTCCATCAACCGCTCTTCGACAATCACGACCGTCCCCACCGCCTCGAACAGCCGGACGACCAGAGCCTGCTCTTCGACGGACACGGCGGGCGAGATCGCGATCGCCGACGCCCCTGCGCGCACGAGGCAGGGCGTGTTGGGCATCACCCGCACCAGCTTACGCGCGCTGCCCAGGCGGGCCGTGATGCGCGACAGGGGAATCCCCGCCGCAATGGACACGATGAGGGCCCGTTCGGACAGACGGTCTTTGAGACCGTCGAGCACCGCATCCATCGCCTGGGGCTTGACCGCCAGGATGATCACGTCCGCCCAGGTCGCCGCCTCACCGTTGTCGCTGCCGGTCCGGACCCCATAGCGCTGTCGCAAGGCGGCAAGCCGGTCGGCGACCACGTCCGTGACCCAGAGCCCCGCAGGCGTCGCCACCCCTTCCGCCAGGAAACCTGCCAGCAGGGCTTCGCCCATGTTCCCGCCGCCGATGATCGTGATCTTGACCATTACGATTCGACGACAGATTTAAAATCTGTCCCCGCCTCCCGCGGCCCGAAGAGCGCTGTCCCGATGCGCACCAAGGTGGCGCCTTCCTCCACCGCCACTTCAAAATCTCCCGACATGCCCATGGACAGCTCCCGCATCGTGACGCCCGGAATCTTGAGCGCCTGCGCCTCCGCCGCCAACTTCCGCAACCGCCGGAATTGCGGCCGCGCCTCTTCGGGCGCCCCTGCCGCCGGCGGGATGGCCATCAGCCCCAGCACACGGATGCCCTTTAAGGCTCCCATTCGCTCGGTCACACGCACCAACTCATCGGGACTGAATCCATGCTTGGTTTTTTCACCCGCCACGTTCACCTCAAGAAGGATCGCCTGCGTGAGCCCACGTTCCCTGGCCGCTCGATCGAGGCGCTCGGCCACCTCCAGCCGATCCACGGCATGCAGCAGCGCGAAGCGTCCGACCGCCGCCTTGATCTTGTTCGTTTGGAGCGGACCGATCAGATGCCACTCCAGACCTGGGTATCCGTTCAAAGCTTCCATCTTGACGTCCGCCTCCTGGACACGGTTCTCGCCAAACACCCGGCATCCAACAGCGATCGCCTCGCGCAGGCGCTCGACGGGGACCGACTTCGACACGGCCACCAGGGTGATGCCACCGGGGTCGCGCCCGGCCCGCCGTGCCGCGCGCTCGATGCGAGCCCGCACGTCATCCAGCCGGCTCTTGAAGTCGTCGCCCATACGCCTATTCTACGCAACGGGGGCGGGTTTGTCAGGACAGCATGACGGTGAACCCAATCCCGCTGATCATGCGGCCGGTCCCGGCGCCATCGCGGCGATACGAGTAGAAGAGGTCAGGATGGCAGGCCGTGCAGAGGTTCACGCTTTCGATGCGGGCCGGGCCGATGCCAACCTCCTCCAGCTGACGGCGGTTGAGCCCGCGCAGGTCAAGGCAGGCTTTCGTCCCCTTCACGTCCTCCACGACCTCGGCCCAGTACGGAACGCCCTTCTTCAGCGGCGCCAGGACAGTCCCGTTGACCTCGTAGCAACAGACGCCGATGGACGGGCCAATGGCCGCCCGAATCGACCGGAGGGAGCAGCCAAACCGGTTCTGCATGACCGCCACGGTCTTGGCCACGATGCCGCCCAGCGTGCCACGCCACCCGGCATGCACCGCGGCAGACACGCCGCGGACCGGGTCCAGCAACAGGATCGGCACGCAGTCCGCCGTCTCGACGGCGACCAGCACCCCAGGCTGATTGGTCACGATCGCGTCATACCCGTGCGCGCCCGTAGAGGCCTCCTCCCCTCCCGTTACGATGGATCGCGTACTTGCGCTTCGGCGGTCGAGAACCAGGACCTCCGTGCCATGGACCTGATGCACGGTGACCACGCGCAACGACGGTCCGTTTCTGCCCGAAACCGGTGGATCGGGCGCGATCTTCGTGCCGAAGAAGTGAGAGACCCCCACCAGTCCCTTGGCAAAGAGGGGAACGGTGATGATGGCTTCCAACGCGCTGGACATGGCTAGTCGGCTTGCCTCCTTAAGAAGGTTGGCACATCCCATTCCTCTTCGACCGCCAGCATCGTCCGGTCCAGGGCCCGGTCGGCGCTGTCACGCGACGCGGGGTTGCGCCGCATGAACGCCGGACGGTCCGCCGTCTTGGGATGCAGTTCATGCACCGGGGTTTCCCTGGTAGAGATCGTCGGAAGCGCCGTCTGACGCGGCGCATGCTGCGTAGCCGGCTCCCCGCGCTCGAACCCCGTTGCAATGACGGTGATCACCACTTCTTCTTTCAGCCGCTCGTCGACCACCGCGCCGAAGATGATGTTGGCGTCCTTGTCCACCACCTGCTCGATGATCGAGGAGGCCTCGGTCACCTCGTGTAGGGACAGGCTCCCTCCGCCCGTGATGTTCAGCAGAACCCCGCGCGCTCCTTCGATCGAGCCGTCCTCCAGCAGCGGGCTGGAGATCGCACGCTGGGTGGCCTCGACGGCCCGGTTGGCGCCGTGCGCCACACCCATCCCCATGACGGCGCGCCCCATGTGGCCCATGACCGTGCGCACATCTGCGAAGTCCACGTTGACGAGTCCCGGGACCGTGATGACGTCGGCAATGCCCTTGATCGCCTGCCGGAGCACATCGTCCGCCACCTTGAAGGCCTCCCGCAGCGGCGTGGTCTTGTCCACGATCCCCAGCAGCCGCTGGTTCGGGATCACCAGCATGGTGTCCACCTGCTTGCGCAGCTCCCGCAGCCCCTCCTCGGCCCGCGTCATGCGCTTGCCCCCTTCGAACAGAAACGGCTTGGTGACGACCGCCACGGTCAGCGCGTTGAGCTCGCGGGCGATGTTGGCGACGATCGGCGCAGCCCCGGTACCGGTCCCGCCACCCATCCCCGCCGTGACGAAGACCATGTCGGCGCCGCCGAGCGCCTCGCGGATCTGCTCCGCATCATGCAGCGCCGCTTCGCGCCCGATTTCCGGGTTCGCGCCGGCTCCAAGCCCGCTCTGTCCGATACGGATCTTCGTCGGGGCCTTGGAGATCCCCAGCGCCTGCATGTCCGTATTGACCGCGATGAACTCGACCCCTTCCGCACCGGCCGTGATCATCGAGTTGACAGCGTTGCAGCCGCCCCCGCCGATGCCGATGACCTTGATCTTGGCACCTAAGATCGTTTCTTCTTCAAGTTGGAACATGCGATTCCTCCCTTCGTAGCAGGAGGGGACCCTGCGCCCCCCCGTACCTCAAAAGAACTCCCGGAACCACCCTGTGACGTTCTCCACGGTCCGCCACAGCCCGCGCCGGCTGCGGCGCCCGTTCAAAGCCAGATCGTCATGATGGTGCAGGGCGTGGAGAATGAGGCCGACGCCGGTCGCGTACACGGGATTGTCCACCTGCTCGCGAATGCCACCCACTCCCCAGGGATACCCTCGCCGCGCGGGGAGGTCCAGCACGCGCTCCGCAACATCCGGCATTCCCTCCATCAACGACGTCCCGCCGGTGAGCACCACCCCGCCTGCGACGATGCCCTCGTAGCCCGCCCGCTTGATCTCCCGCGCTATGAGATCAAAAACCTCCTCCGCACGCGGCTCGATCACATCCGCCAGCACCCGTCGCGAGAGCGAGCGCGGCGGCCGCCCGCCCATGCTGGGGACGTCGATCATCTCGTCGTCCTTCACAAGAGAGGCCATGGCGCACCCGAACTGGATCTTGATCCGCTCGGCGTCGGGCATCGGCGTCTTGAGGCCGATGGCGATGTCGTTGGTGAAGTGCGACCCGCCGACCGGAATGACGGCGGTGTGCATCACACTGCCTTCGGCGAAGATCGCGAGATCCGTGGTCCCGCCGCCCAAATCCACCATGGCCACCCCCAACTCCCGCTCGTCGTCCGTGAGCACGGCCTCGCTAGAGGCAAGAGGCTGCAGGATGATGCCGATCACGTCGAGCTCCGCGCGCTCCACGCTCTTGACGAGGTTCTGGATCGCCGTCATGGCCCCCGTGATGATGTGCACGTTGACTTTCAGATGCGCGCCCGACATGCCCAGCGGTTCACGGATCCCGTCCTGCTCGTCCAGGATGAACCCGCGGGGCAGGACGTGCAGCACCCGATGGTCCGGGGTGACGATGGCGGCGGATCGCGCCGCCTTGACCGCCCGCGTGACGTCGCTGCGGATCACCTCGCCGTTCTTGACCGCCACCGCGGCCTCGGAGTTCAGTCCTTTGATATGGCTGCCGGCGATGCCGACGTAGACTGAGTTGATCTGCGTCCCTGATTTCATCTCGGCCTCGTCCACGGCCCGGCGGATGGATTCGACGGTGCTCTCGATGTTGACGACCATGCCCTTGCGGAGTCCTCGGGAAGGACTCGTCCCGACCCCGATAACATGGGCCTTGCCGTCCTCGCGGGCTTCCGCCACGATCGCCCGCGTCTTGGTGGTGCCGATGTCCAGGCCCACGATGATCTGGTCTTTCCGCGCCACGCCCCGCCTCACCTCCCTTCCCGCACGATGACCTTGTCCCGGAACCGGAGATCCACCTCCACCTTACGCGCCCGCGCCGTCCGCTCCCGATCGCCCCAGCGATCGAGGACCCGATCCGACACCTGCCGATACCGGTCTACCTTGTCCCAGAATTGCCCGTCGCCGAACCGAAGGCGGAACCCTGCGTCATACGCCACGAAGTCGCCCGGCGTGCCGAGGTCCACCACGGGCGGCCGGCCCACGGCCTGTCCGAGCAGGCCGGCTAGCGCGATCCCGGTCTGCAGGCGTTCGGCCGTCCAGGGCTCCCGGAGGACCGCCTCCGCGTAATCCACTCCTTTCAGCACCGGCAACGTTTCGCCGTGCTGCGGCGGGCGTGCCATCAACAGGACTCCCTCGTAATCAACGAGGAAATCCCCTCTGCCGGTCCGCAGGATGGCCACGGGCTCTCGCTCCTGTATGTCCACCGCCAGGGTAGCGGGGAACACCCGCCTCACAGCCGCGCGCCTGATCCACGGATGCGTTTCCAACGTCCGTTGCAGCGCCGCTGGATCGGTCCGGAGCAGCCCCCGCTCCGTCGGGAGATCGAGCAACGCCAGCACCTGGTCCCGGGAGACCTGACGCGTCTCCGTGAGGTCCACGGTCCGAATCACGAAGAACCGGTCGGCCCAGGTCAACAAACCAGGTCCCGCACGCAGCCAACCGTACCAGCCTGCGCCGGCACCCGCTACGAGCACCGTCAGCGCCACCAACACTCTGGCAAGCGCTGTCTTCCGCCCGTGCCGGGGCCGTGTGTTGAGGTTGCGCCTCCGATTCGGACGGATCCGCTTGATCATGCGCGGCCTCTGGAGGGCGCCCACTCGGCCTCCCGTTGAAGGGCCGACGTGAGAATCGCCTCCACCATGTCTTCGTACGACAGACGAGCGGCCTTCGCCGCCATCGGCAACAGGCTCATTTCTGTCATCCCCGGCACCGTGTTCAGCTCCAGGATGAACGGCCGTCCTCTCTTGTCCAGCCGAAAGTCCACGCGGGTGGCGCCCCGGCACCCCAAGCGGCGATGCATGTCCAGCGCGAGACCCTGGAGCTGCTTGGTCAGCCGGTTCGAGAGCTTGGCGGGAACCTGGTAATGGCTCGCGCCAGGGGTGTACTTGGACGCGAAATCGTAAAAGCCGCTCTTCGGAATGATCTCCACGATCGGCAACGGACGGTCGTTCAAGATCGCGACCGTGAGTTCCCGACCGTCGATGTACTCCTCAATCAGCGCCGCCGGGCCGTAGGCGAACGCCGCGTCCAGCGCGGCCCGGAGAGCCCGCGTTTTGCGGATGACAGTGATCCCCAACGTCGAGCCCTGGTTGGCGGGCTTGATCACCAGGGGGAACTTGTAGCCGGAAGGCAGGGGGCTTCTTCGCTCGCGGAGGGTGCGCACGAACCCGCGCGGCACCGGCAGCCCGCCATGTTCCAGCAGGCGCTTCGTCATCGCCTTGTCCATCGCCACCGCACAGGCTTGGACCCCCGACCCGGTATAGGGCATCCGGAGCACTTCAAGCATCCCCTGGATCGTGCCGTCCTCGCCTCCGGGCCCATGCAGCGCGATGAACGCGATCTGCGCCCGGACTTCCCTGAGGCGCGCGACCACGGACGCGTCCACTTCCAGCGGGATGGCGTCATACCCCTTCCGGATCATCGCCGACCAGACCGCCCGGCCGCTGCGGAGCGAGATCTCTCGCTCAGCGGACAGTCCTCCCATCAGCACCGCGATGCGCTTGGTGGTCAGCAACTTCACGCCCGCCCCACAATCTTCACCTCAAGCTGCAGCGTCACGCCCGTCTTCTCCTCGACGGTCTGGCCGACCTTGCGGATCAGCGCCAGCACGTCGCGCGCCGTGGCACGGCCACGGTTCACGATGAAGTTGGCATGCAGGGGGGAGACCTGCGCGTCCCCGACCTGGGTCCCCTTCAGGCCAGCCGCTTCGATGAGCCATCCGGCCGGCTCTCCGCCAGGGTTCTTGAAGACGCAGCCAGCGTTCGGGAGCGCGAGCGGCTGCGTGGCCTTCCTCCGATGCAACGCTTCTTTCACCGTCGCTTCACTGCGGGCGGTGGGATCCCATCGGAGTTGGAGCCACGCGCTCACAATGATGCCCTCGGGCAGGCAGGTGCGGCGGTACTCGAACCCCACCTCGTCGGCAGACAGTTCGCGCATCTCCCCGGACGGCGTCACGAGACGGACCCGTCGCACAATGTCCTTCATCTCCCCCAAGCGGGTCCCGGCGTTCATGACGATGGCGCCGGCCAGCGTTCCGGGAATGCCCGCGGCGAATTCAAGCCCGGCCAGCTTGCGCTGGAGGGCGTACTTGAGCAGCCGCGGCATCCCCACACCCCCTTGCGCGTACAGGAACCCGCCTTCTTGCTCTTCGATCCGATCGAATTTGGTGAGCCGTACCACAATCCCCCGGATGCCGCCGTCCCGGACCAAGAGATTGGTTCCCCCCATGACGAAGACCGGCACCTTCGCTTTGCGCGTCTGCACCATGAGCAGCCGGAGCGCCTCTTCGTCCTCAGGCTCGATCAACGCGTCCGCCGGGCCCCCGATCCGGAAGGAGGTATACTGGCTCATGGACTCGTGGAACCGGACCGCACCTTGCACCCCCGACAGGGCCGACCGGATTTCTTTCATGCCAATCCTTCTCCTCACCCCAATCGTTCGAAGAGCGCCCGCCCGATCTGCCCGATGTCGCCCGCGCCCAGCGCCACGACCACGTCCCCTGGCTTGAGCACAGGCAGCACCGCCTCGACGAGCTGGTCCTTGCGCGGGACGTAGGTCAGCGGCGGCGAGCCGACTCTCCGGATCGCCTCCGCCAGCCGTTCGCCGGTGACGCCTGGGATCGGCGCCTCCCCGGCCGGGTAGATGTCGGTCAGGAACAGGTGAGCCGCCTGCTTGAACGCCGCCGGGAATTCCTCGAGCAAGTCCTTCGTCCGCGTGAACCGGTGCGGTTGGAACAACACTACCAACCGCCGGCCCCATCCGTTCTTTGCTGCGGCGAGAGTCGCCTTGATCTCGGTCGGATGGTGGCCGTAGTCGTCCACCACCAGCACGCCGCCTTTTTCACCCAGCACTTGGAACCGCCGCTCGACTCCCTTAAACCCGGCGAGCGCCTGGTCAATGTGCGGGAGCGTCACGCCCAGCTCCAACCCGACGGCGATCGCCGCCAGCGCGTTCCGGACGTTATGGATACCCGGCATCGCGACTTTGAACCGGCCCAGGGGCTCGCCGCGCAGTCGCGCCGAGAACTCGGCGACGCCGATGTGGAGCTGCACGTCCGTGCCTACCAAGTCGGCCGATGGGGTCAACCCGTACGTCTGGTACCGTTTGGTCACGCGGGGCAGCAGCGCGGCAAGATAGGGATCGTCGGCGCAGAGGACTGACAGACCGTAGAACGGGATTTTGTTGATGAAGTCCAGGAAGGTCTCGCAGAGGCGTTCCATCGTGCCGTAGTGATCCAGATGTTCCCGATCCACGTTGGTCACGACCACCACGGTCGGCGAGAGCTTCATGAACGAGCCGTCGCTCTCGTCCGCTTCGGCGACCAGCAGATCTCCCCGGCCCATCCGCGCATGGCTGCCGAGCGCGTTGACCTTGCCTCCGATCACGATCGTGGGATCGAGCCCGCCCTCGGCCAGCACGTTGGCGACCAGAGAGGTCGTTGTGGTCTTGCCGTGCGCGCCCGCGATGGCCACGCCGTACTTGAGCCGCATCAGCTCGGCCAGCATCTCGGCGCGCGGGATGACCGGGATGACCTTGGCCTTGGCGGCCACGACCTCCGGGTTGGTCGGCGGTACGGCCGATGAGACAACCACCACCTGTGCGTTGCCGATGTTTGAGGCGGCGTGGCCGATGAAGACAGCGCCCCCGAGAGCGCGAATCCGCCGGACGGACTCCGATTCGTGCAGATCCGACCCAGTCACGTGGTAGCCGAGCGTCAAGAGCACCTCCGCGATGCCGCTCATGCCCGCACCGCCAATGCCCACGAAATGGATATGCTGAATCTTCCTGAACATCGTGCCACGTTAATCGTTATTCGTTAATCGCAGGCCCCCTCTTCCCGTTTTACGTTGAACGTTCTGCACCATTCAACGGGAAGGGGCCCCGCCTGCTGGCGCCCCTCCCGTACCCATTCCACCGGGAGGGGGCCCCGCAGACGCCCCTCCCGCACCCACTCCACCGGGAGGGGGCCCCGCAGACGCCCCTCCCGCACCCACTCCACCGGGAGGGGGCCCCGCAGACGCCCCTCCCGCACCCACTAATGCTCGGCAGGCCATCACGACCCGCTCTGCCGAATCGGCCCGACCCAGACCCTTGCTACAGCGCCCCATCTCGCCCAGCCGGCCGGGGTTCGCGAGCAAGGCCGTGATCGCCGCGGCCAGCGCCTCGCCCGTGAGCCCGGCATCCAGGATGACCGTCGCAGCCCCGGCTTGCTCCAGGATGCGCGCATTGCGCTCCTGGTGCCCGTGGATCGCATGGGGAAAAGGGATCAGGATGGCAGGCTTGCCACATGCCGTGATCTCGGCTAACGTCGTCGCGCCCGACCGGCTCACGATCAGATCCGCCTGGCGAAACGCCCGTGGGACGTCAAAGATGAACGGGGAAACCTCCGCCTCGAGCCGAGCGTTCCTGTAAGCCACAGCGACCTCTTCGTAATCGTGCTCGCCAGTTTGATGAATCACCCGAGGGCGAGGACGCGCAGCCGCCAACGTCGGCAGTGCAGCGATCATGGCTCGATTGATGGAGCGTGCCCCCTGGCTTCCTCCCAGCACCAAAATCGTAAAGCCTCTCGTTTCGGGGCCCCCTTCCACTGGAATGGACGCTTCGAGAAACTCCCGGCGAATGGGCGTGCCCACAATCCGCGTCTTCCCCCGGGCGAAGTAAGGGGCCGTGGCGGCGAACGACACGAAGATGAGATCCACAAACGGCGAGAGCACACGATTGGCCATGCCCGGATGCACGTTCGGCTCTAGGATCGCCCGCTTGATGCCCAGTAGGAACGCTGCCAGCACCAGCGGCGGGCTGGTGTATCCGCCAATGCCGATCGCCAGATCCGGCCGCCGCTGGCGGCAGATCGTCAGGCACTGGAGCAGGCCGACCGGCACCGCGGCGAGACCCTGCACGGCCCCCCACACACCCCGGCCCATCACCCCCCGCGCCGTGATCGTGATCAACTCGAATCCCTCTCTGGGCACAACCTTTGTCTCCAGCCCCCGATCCGTCCCCACAAAAATCGTATCGTTCCCTGGCTCCAGCCGGGCGAACTCACGTGCCAGCGCTACCCCCGGGTACAGATGGCCACCGGTGCCGCCGGCTGCGATAATCACCCGCATTCTCCGGCTCTAGATCGGTGGGCGGTGGCGGGCGACTGCCATGAGGAGCCCGGCCCCGACCATGCTGACGACCAGAGATGACCCTCCGTAACTCAGGAACGGCAACGTCAATCCCTTGGTGGGCAGCAGGCCCGTGATCACCCCCACATTGATCAAAGCGTGGAACCCGATCAGCAAACTTACTCCCAGGGCCATATAGTGCGCGAAGGGGTCGCTCGCTTCCAACGCGATCGAGAAGCCCTTCGCCACGAACGCTCCCAGTAGCAGGATGACCATGGCGGTCCCGACAAACCCGAGCTCCTCGCCCAACGCCGCAAGCACGAAATCCGTATGTGGTTCCGGAAGGTAGAACAGCTTCTGCCGCCCCTCGCCGAGCCCTACCCCGAAAGGGCCCCCGCGCCCGAGCGCGAGAAATGACTGGATCACCTGGAAACCCGTCCCGGTGGGATCGCTCCACGGATCCCAGAAGCTCAGGAGGCGCTGGCGGCGGTAGGCGACCCGCATGAGGAGCAGGTACAGGATTGGCAGGGCGGTCACGGCGATCACCAGCAGATGGCTCAGCCGCGCGCCGCCCACGAAGAGCAAGCCCAAGGTCACCAGACCGATCACCGCCGCGGTCCCCATATCGGGCTCGATCACGATGAGCGCGATGAGCAGCCCGACCACAACCAACGGCGGCACGAAGCCCCGCCAGAAGTCGTCGATCCGATCCCCCTTCTTCGCCAGGTAATGCGCCAGATAGAGCACGACGCCTAGCTTGACCACTTCGGAGGGTTGGAGCGTGAGCGCGCCGATCCGCAGCCATCGGCGCGCGCCCTTGACCGCCACCCCGATGGACGGCAGCAGCACGAGCACGAGGCCGAGCAGGCTCAGGAGGAGGACCGGCCCCGCCCAACGACGCAATGTCGCAAGATCGCACCGGGCCACGACCAGCAAGGCCACCAGTCCGACGGCACACCACAGCAGTTGCCGCTCGAGAAAGTAGGAGGGGGCGCCGAAGCGTTTGTCGGCCAAGACCCCGCTCGCACTGTAGATCATGCCGAGGCCGATCGCCACCAGAAGGAGCGTCAGGAGAAGGATTGTGTGATCGCCGCGCCGTGGGCGCTCGGCCACCGCGGCGTCAGACCAGCGGAGGCTCATGGTCTGCTGGTCAACCCAGCTCATGCACGTACTCCTTGAACCGGCGCCCGCGGTCCCTATAGTCCACGAACATGTCGAAGCTGGCGCAGGCCGGGGACAGCAGGACCGTGTCGCCCGGCGCTGCCAGCGCCGCCGCCGTTCGCACCGCCTCGGCGAGGCTACCGACCTCCGTCACCGGACAGACCCCGGCCAAGACCTCGCGCAGGCGGGCGCGCGCCTCGCCGAGCAGGATGACCTGTTTGGCCTTGCGCCGGACCACTTCGGCCAGTCCCGGATACGCGCCACCCTTCTCGCGGCCGCCGGCGATCAGGATGATGGGCGCCGGCAGACTCTCCAGCGCCTTGATCGTGGCGTCCACGTTCGTGCCCTTGGAATCGTTGATGTACGCCACCCCGCGCTGGACCCGCACGACCTCCATCACGTGCTCCAACCCCCGGAACGCGCGCAGGCCTTGGCCGATGGTGGCGATCGGGCAGCCGACCAGGGTGGCCAGCGCGGCGACCGCCATCGCGTTCTCGACATTGTGGGGGCCGCGTACTTGAAGGGCGCTCACCCGGCAGACCTCTTCGTAGCCGTCTCGCACCGTGGAGATGATGGCATCCCCTTCCACGAACACGCCCCGCTCGATGGCGCGCGTGCGGCTGAACAGCACGCGGGTCCCTGCAAAGCCATCGGCGGCGCGAGCCAGCCGGGGATCATCGGCGTTGAGGACCGCATAGTCCTTGGCGGTCTGGTTCTCGAACATGCGGAGCTTCGCCGCGGCGTATGCCTCCATGGAGGGATAGCGGTCCAGATGATCGGGCGTCACGTTCAGGATCGCTCCGATCCAGGGGTGGAAGGTTTCGATCGTCTCCAGTTGGAAGCTGGACACTTCGACCACCACAAAATCCCACCGCCTGCCGTGTAAGGCGGCATACGCGGCCTCCGCCAGCGGCGTCCCCAGGTTGCCGCCGACGAAGGGCTCATAGCCCGCCCGCTGCAGTACCTCGCCGATCCAGGTTACCGTGGTACTCTTCCCGTTCGTCCCCGTCACCGCGATGAGCTTGCCGGTGAGGCACCGGGTGGCGAGCTCCAGTTCTCCGATCACGCGGACGCCGGCGGCGCGCGCGCGTCGGAGCGGCTCGAGCGTCAGCGGGACACCCGGGCTGACCACGACCAGGTCCGCGCCCCGTAGCGCCGGCTCGTAGGCGCCGCTGCCGTGGACTTCCAGATCGCCGGCCCGCAGGCCTTCCAGCACGGCCGCCAACTCAGCGAGCGGCTTCTGGTCTGCGACCGCGACGCGCGCGCCGAGCTCCCCGAGCAACCGCACCGCGGCGACGCCGCTCCGCCCCAGGCCGATCACGGCGACCCGCTTTCCCGCTACCTCCACCGACGTTCGTTCGCCCATGACCACGCTCATCGCAGCTTCAGTGTGCTCAGGCTGAAGAGCGCGAGCAGTACGGCGATGATCCACAGACGGACCACCACTTTCGGCTCCTCCCAGCCTTTCAGCTCGAAATGGTGATGAATGGGCGCCATGAGGAACACCCGCTTGCCCCGTGATTTGAACGAGGCCACCTGAAAGATCACCGACAGCGCTTCGAGCACGAAGACGCCGCCGACCAGCAGTAGCAGCAGCTCGTGCTTGCTGATCACCGCAACGGTGCCGAGGGCGGCGCCCAACGGCAGCGACCCGACGTCCCCCATGAAGACCGACGCCGGATAGGTGTTGAACCAGAGGAAGCCCAGGCTGGCTCCGAAGATGGCAGCCGTGAAGATGGCCAGCTCGCCCGCGCCCTCGATGTAGGGGATGAGGAGATAGTCGGCGAAAACCTTGTGGCCCGACATGTAGGCCACCACGGTGTACGCCAGGGCGGCGACCATGACCGGGCCGATGGCCAGTCCGTCCAGTCCGTCTGTCAAGTTGACGGCGTTGGACGCGCCCACGATGACCAGCACGGCGAACGGAATGTAGAAGAGCCCGATGTCCGGCGAAAAGGTTTTGAAGAAGGGCACGCTGAGCTTCGTGGAGTAGGCCGGCAAGGCATAGAACAGCACCCCGATGCCGAGCGCCACGACGGCCTGGGCGATGATCTTCTGCGCGGCCGTCAGCCCCTGATTCTTCCCGCGGACGGTCTTGAGGTAGTCGTCACAGAAGCCCACGATCCCGAACCCGAGCATCGCGAAGATCGCCAGCCAGACATAGCGACTGGTCAGATCGGTCCAGAGGAGCGTCGACATGAGAACCGCGAAGAGGATCAGGATGCCCCCCATGGTGGGTGTGCCGCCCTTGCCTTGGTGCCGGCTGGGGCCATCCTCGCGGATACTCTGGCCAACGCCGTAGCTCTGCAGCGCGCGGATCACCGGCGGCGCGAGGACGATGACAAGCACAAAGGCGGTGAGCGCGGCGTAGATGAGCCGGAAACTGAGGTAGCGGAAGACGTTGAAGATCGAGAACTGCGTGTGAAGGGGATAGAGCAAGAGGTACAGCATTACGTCAACTCCTCCAGCACGCGTTCCATCCGCGCGCCCCGCGAGCCCTTGAGCAGCACGACATCGCCCGCGCGCAGAATGCCCTTGAGTCGTTCGGCGAGGGCCGCGTGCTCCTGCGTCACGATCACGCGATCCGCCGGCATCCCCGCCTCCCGCGCGCCAGCGGCAATCTCCGCCGCCAGATCCCCGACGGTCAGAAGATAGTCGGTCCCCTGGCGGGCCAACTCCTCTCCGATATCCCGGTGGATCCGCACCGATCCCTCGCCCAGCTCCAGCATGTCCCCCAGCACGGCGATCGCGCGTCCGTTCCCCTTCAACTCACCCTTGAGCTCGGCCAGCCAGCGGAGTGCAGCCCGCATCGACGTCGGATTCGCGTTATAACAATCATTCAGCCACGTCACCCCCCGCCACCGGCGCACCTCGGAGCGCATGGCAGTCGGGCGGAAACGGGCGAGGCCCGCGCGGATCGCGCTTTCGCCGACGCCTAACGCGAGCCCCGTCGCGATCGCCGCCAGGGCGTTGGCAATGTTGTGGGCCCCGGCCACACCCAACGTGACAGAGAGCGGACGCGCGCGGCCGCGCACGCCAACGCGAACGAGGGAAAAAGCCAGTCCTCGCCGCTCGACCCGCAAAGCCCGCACGTCGGCCCGCTCGGAGAATCCGAAGGAGCGCACCTGTCCCCGCACCCGTGCGGCGAGGTCCTTGAAGAACGCGTCGTCGGCATTGAGGATAGCCGTGCCGTCCCGGGGCAGCCGCTCCAGCATCTCGCCCTTGGCCTGCGCCACGGTACGGAGATCGCCGAGGGTCTCCAGATGGGTCGGGCCGATATTGGTCAACACGCCGTGGGTCGGCTCGGCGATCTCGCAGAGCCGCGCCATTTCCCCCAGCCTGCTGATGCCCATCTCGACGACCGCCACCTCATGACGAGCCGTCAAGCGCAGCAGGGTCTGCGGCACGCCGATGTGGTTGTTGAGGTTGCCGTCCGTCTTCAACACAGAAAAGGATTCCGCGAGGATGGGACGGTGTGCGCGCGCCAGTTCCTGAAACGCGCGGAGGGGATCCTCCACCTCTATCAGGAGCGCCTTTCCGGGTGTCTTTCTAGCGGGATGGGGCCCCGCAGACGCCCCTCCCGCACCCACGAACCCTCGTCGCACGATCGCCCCGACAGCGCCCTTCCGCAGCGCGTCGGCCACGAACTGGTGGCCATCAAAGCGGGCTCCGCTCAGCGCCACGAACAGATCGCCGCGCCGGAGCGTTCGCGAATCCGTCCAGAGCCGCCGGATCGCCACATTCGGCAAGCCCTGAGCCATGACCCCTCCGGTGATCGTGACTATTTCGTCAGTCGTGAACAGGGGCACGGCGTCATCCGACTCCTGATCCGAACACTCCGCGGGCTGCAGCAGCAGACTCATCGGGCCAGAGCCTCAATGGTCTCACGCGCCACCACGCGGTCATCAAAGGGGTGCTTCTCCTTCCCGATAATCTGGTAATCCTCATGCCCTTTCCCGGCAATCAGCACCAGATCGCCGGGCCGTGCGAGCCGTATGGCCTCTGCAATCGCCGCGCGCCGATCCGCATGGACCAGGTAGCGGCCACGCCCCACTTCCCGCAGCCCGGCTTCCACGCCGGGGAGAATCTCTCGGATGATGGCGTCGGGATCCTCGGTGCGGGGATTGTCGGACGTGACCACCACAACATCGCTGTAGAGCGCGGCCACCCGCCCCATCTTGGGCCGCTTGCCCCGATCCCGATCGCCGCCGCAGCCGAACACGGTGATGATCCGGCCCGCTCTGACCGTCTGGGCCGTGGTCAGTAACCGGTAGAGCGCATCTTCGGTGTGGGCGTAGTCGACGACCACCGTGAACGGCTGGCCGGCGTCCACCGGCTCGAACCGTCCTGGGACATTCTTGAGCGCGGCGACCCCCGCGGCACTGGCCTCCAACGGCACGCCCTGCGCCCGCCCGACTCCGACTGCCGCCAGGATATTATGGACGTTGTGTCGGCCCACGAGTGGAGACCGGAGAGCGACCGATCCCGCTGGCGTATGGGCCGTGAACCGCACACCGTTCAGGGAAATCTGCACGTCTTCGGCGCGCAGATCGGCCGGGCGATCGATGGCGTAGGTCCACACCCTGGCCCGCGTTGCCTCGACGACGCGTCCGCCATAGGGATCGTCGCCGTTCACGATGGCGCGCCCCTCTGAAGCCAGATCCGTGAAGAGCCGCAGCTTCGCGCGAAAGTAGTCTTCCATGTCGGCATGGAAATCCAGGTGGTCCTGTGTCAGGTTGGTGAACACCGCTGTCCCGAATTGACATCCCGCCGTCCGATCGAGCGCGAGCGCATGGGAGGAAACCTCCATCACCACCGCTTGCATGCCCGCGTCCACCATTTTCCGAAGCAAGCCCTGTAACTCGGGCGCGCCCGGTGTCGTGTGGGTCGCCGCCACCCGTTCCTCGCCGAATAGGTACGCCACGGTGCCGATCAGTCCCACCCGCACGCCAACGGCCTCCAGGATCGCCTTGCAGAGATAGGTCACCGTCGTCTTCCCGTTGGTGCCGGTCACGCCGATCATCTTCAGCCGGCGGGACGGATCCCCATAGAACCGACTTGCCAGGAGACCCAAGGCCCGGCGCGAGTCGCCAACCTGGACCACAGGCACCCCGATCGACGCCAGCGTCTCTCTGGACACCCGACCCGTCTCCACTACGATCGCGCCGGCTCCGGCCGCGACGGCCTGCGCAAGAAAGCGATGGCCGTCCGATTGCGTTCCCTTCACCGCGACGAACAGCCCGCCAGGGGACACCCGCCGCGAATCATCCGTGAGTCCGGTGATCTCCCGATCCAGACTGCCCTGCATCATCACTCCGTCGAGGACGTCCGCGCATTCCAGAAGTCTCATCGCGCTGCAAGAATCTGACCTTGCGCCGTCTTCGGCACGATGCCCAGATGGCGAACCGCCTGCGCCGCAATCCGCTGGAAGACGGGCGCCGCCACGGTGCCTCCCCAGTGCTCGGTGCGCGGCTCGTCCACCACGACCAGGATGGCCAGCTTCGGATCGTCCGCCGGCAGGAACCCGACGAACGAGCTGACCGTCCGCGTCACCGAATAGCCTCCGGTGAGCGGATCGATCTTCTGCGCGGTCCCCGTCTTGCCGGCCACATCGTACCCGGGCACAGCCCCAAGCGTGCCGGTGCCACCTGGCAGGACGGCGCCGCGCATGATCTCGGTCAGGGTTTTGGCAGTTTTCGTGGAGATGGGATGGCGGCGGACGACCGGCTCGAAGCGAGCAACAATTCCCCCGGTTGAAAATCGGACCTCGGACACCACATAGGGCCGCATCAGCCAGCCTCCGTTCGCAATGGCCGACACCGCCATCACCAACTGCAAGGGGGTCACCCCGATCTCCTGGCCCATGGCGATCGAAGCCCGCGTGCGACGGCCCCACTCGCGGAGTTCCTTGGTCAGACCCCGCTGTTCTCCCGTCAGATCGACGTCCGTCTTTTGACCAAATCCGAAGGCGTTGAGATACCAGGCGAGCTTTGCCGGCGCCAGTTGCTGCGCCACTTTGATCATCCCGATGTTGCTGGACCGCTGAAGGACTTGGGCAAAGGTCATCCACCCGTTCTTGTGGTGATCGTGAACCACCGTGTTCTCCACGACGTACCGGCCGTTTTCGCCGTAGATGAACTCGTCCGGCGAGACCAGTTTATCTTCGAGCGCCGCCGCGGCGACCACAAGCTTGAACGTCGAGCCAGGCTCGTACGCGTCGCTAATGGCGCGGTTGCGCCACAGGTTTGGATCTGCCTTGGGCTCATTGGGATCGAAGGTCGGCCGCACCGCCATGGCCAGGATCGCGCCGGTCTTCGGCTCCACCACGATGACGGCGCCCGAGGCCGCCCGCGTGCGCGTGACCGCCTCGGCCAGCTCCTGCTCCGCGATATATTGAATCACCTCATCGATCGTGAGGACCAGATCCTTGCCCGGGGACGGCGCAACGTAATTGAGCCCCTTCGGGAACACGGCCCCGCCGAAAGCATCCCGTTCCACCACCAGCCGGCCCCGCTCGCCCCGCAGCACGGCGTCGTACCGCCGCTCCAGCCCCTCCAAGCCTTGGTTGTCGATATCGCCAAACCCGAGGACGTGCGACAGCATAACACCTTTGGGATAGAACCGACGCCCTTCAGGAATTACCCCGATGCCGTCGAGGGAAAGACCCCGTAGCCCCTCCGCCCGCTCGGGAACGAGGTGTCGCTGCAACCAGACAAAGTCCCGCTCGCTCTTCAACTTGGCTTCCAGTTGCCGCGCGTCCACCTTGAGCACACGGCTGAGACGGACGGCTGTGGCCTGGGGGTCCGCCACGTATTTCGGAGCGCCGAAGACCGATGGCACCTCCATGGTGATCGCTAAGATCTTACCGTTACGATCGAAGATCGCGCCACGCCCTCCCTCCACCGTAAGCATCTTCTGGTACTGGCGGCCTGCCAGTTGGGCCAACTCCTCCGCGCGGAGTACCTGTAAGTGGAACAGTCGTCCCAAGGCGACAAGAAAGCCAAGGCCCAGCAGGATCCCCGCGGCGACTGTCCGCCAGCGTCTGGCGTCCTCTTCCATCATGGCAGACGCCGGCCCACACTCATTGGGTATGCGACGCCCGGACCACGCGTCCGGCCGGCTCGTTCTTCGATGGCGGCGAAACGGCCTGCACCAGCACGATCTGATTGTACCGGGGCCGCGTCATGCCAAGCCGAGATATCGCCACCCGTTCGATCTGATCCGGCGCGGTCAACCGAGCGAGATCCAGCTTCAGCATTTTCTGCTCCTGCTGCGCCTGCTTCTTCCGTGCCTGGAGTTGCTCAATGGCGTACCCGGTCCGGTAGATGTCCATTTTCTCCCACACGGCGCCAAGAGCGAGAGCTAACAGCACCATTCCGGCCACGAATTTCATGCGGCGGTCTCCCGCGCAGCCAGCACCCGCAGCTTGCCACTGCGAGCACGGGGATTCTCGGCGCATTCCTGGGCCGACGGTGTGATCGGGCGCTTGGTCAGGACGGTGAAACCCGCTGCTGGTCCCTGCGCCATCGCCCGGAACGTCTGCTTCACG
>VBOK01000184.1 GCA_005877565.1 Nitrospirota bacterium | reverse complement strand
AGTTCGGGATCGCGACGCGCGATCGCGAGTCCGTTGACCCGGTCTCCAATTCCCTGTTTCTGATCAACCACTATCCGTCCTTTCCCTCGCCGAAGATCCTCTGGGACTACGAGAACGAGAACCCGCTGCTCGACATCCGCGGCTTCGAGGTTGAGGGGGAGCGCGAGCGGCCCGGGCCGGACTACAACCGTTTGCTCAACAAGGTGCTGGCCAACGGCGGCCGCCTCTATGTGGACGGCGCGCATCCTGAGTACTCCACGCCGGAATGCACGACGGCCCGGGACATCGTCCTGTACGAAAAGGCCGGGGAGCGCATCTTGGCCGCTGCCGTGCGCGCCGTGGAGCTGGTGCGCGGGCCGGGCAGCCTGCTGGTGTACAAGAACAACACGGACGGCAAGGGCAACAGTTACGGGTACCACGAGAACTACCTGGTGGCCCGCGCGATCCCGTTCGAGCGCATCGCGCGCGCCCTCGTCCCGTTCCTCGTCACCCGTCAGATCTACGCCGGCGCGGGCAAGGTCGGGGCGGAGAATCAAACGGCCGCGGTCTCCTATCAACTGTCCCAGCGGGCCGACTTCTTCGAGACGCTCATGGACCTCAACACGATGGTCAAGCGGCCGATCATCAACACGCGGGACGAGCCGCATGCCGATCCTGCCAAGTACCGGCGGCTCCACGTGATCGCCGGGGACGTCAACATGACGGAAGTGGCGACCTTCCTCAAGGTCGGCGCGATGTCGATCGTGCTCGACATGATCGAGGCCAACTGGCCGCTCCCGGCGGTTGAGCTCGAAGACGCCGTCCTTGCGATCAAGGCGGTCTCTCGCGACCTGGCGGTCAAGGGAGAGCTGAAACTGGCGGGCGGCAGGACCACCACGGCGATCGCCGTGCAGCGCGCTTACCTCAGGGCGGCCCAGGACTTCTACGCGAGTCACGAGTTGACGCTGCCAGTCAAGGAGGTGCTGGTCCGCTGGGAAGAAACCCTCGATAAGCTTGAGCGCGACCCCGGCGAGCTGGCCCGCGAGCTGGATTGGGTGGCCAAGCGCGCCCTCATCGAGTCCTATCTGGAGCGGAAGGGCTGCGGCTGGGACGACCCGCGTGTGGCGATGATGGATCTGCAGTACCACGATGTCCGGCCCGACAAGGGGCTCTACTACACGCTCGAGCGCGCGAACCGGGTGGAGCGGATCGTTTCGGACGAGGAAATCCGCCAGGCGGAGACCGTCGCGCCGTTCGATACGCGCGCCTACTTCCGCGCGGCCTGCGTGAAGAAATGGCCCCAGGAAGTGTACGCGGCGAGCTGGACGTCGGTGCTCTTCGACGCCGGCAACGCGATCATCAAGAAAGTCCCGCTTCTCGAGCCGCTCCGCGGCACCGAGGCTCTCACGAAAGGCCTGCTCGACGAATCCGAGACCGTCGACATCCTGCTGGAAAAATTGAAGGCCTGACTGCTGTGTCGTTCTTCCTCGATCCTCACGGCTCCAGTTTCTATGACTTCCTGGCGGGCCGTGGTCCTGAGCCTCTGCCTCTTCACCAGGCCCCACAGATCGGCTCCCAGCCTGCCGCCTCTGGCGTACCCGGCACCTCTGCGCTTCCGGCCGTCCCCCACGGCACCACGGTGCTGGCGATCCGGTATCAGGATGGCGTCCTGATGGCGGGCGACCGCCAGGCCACCGAAGGGTTCCAGGTCGCCGGACGCCGCATCGACAAGGTGTTCAAGACCGACGAGCATTCGGTCATCGCCATCGCCGGCGCGGCGGGCCCGTCCCTGGAGCTTGCCCGCCTCTTCCAGATCGAACTGGAGCACTATGAAAAGCTGGAAGGCGATATGCTCTCCTGCGAGGGCAAGGCCAACAAGCTGGCCCAGATGGTGCGGGGGAACCTGCCGATGGCGTTCCAGGGGCTGGTGGTGATCCCGCTGTTTGCCGGGTACGATCTCAAGCGGCGCGAAGGACGGATCTTCAAATACGATGTGACCGGCGGCCGCTATGAGGAAACGGAGTACCATGCGACGGGATCGGGCGGCAAGGACGCGCGCGACACGATGAAACAGCTCTACCGGCGGGGGCTCAAGGAGGCGCAAGCGCTGCGCATCGCGCTGGAGGCGCTGTACAACGCGGCCGAAGAGGATGTCGGCACGGGAGGCCCGGACCTGGTCCGCGGCATCTACCCCACGGTGAAGGTGATTAGCGAGAAAGGCGTCCGCGACCTTGAAGAGTCCAAGATCGCCGAGACGTGCAACGCGCTGATCAACGAGCGGCGCGAGAGGGTCTGACGGTGGCGCTTCCCTACTACGTCTCGCCCGAGCAGATGATGGCCGATAAGGCCGAGTATGCCAAGAAGGGCATCGCCAAGGGCCGCTCGATCGTTGCGATGGAGTTCGCCGACGGGGTGTTGCTGGTAGCGGACAACCCCAGCGCGTCGCTGCACAAGATCTCCGAGATGTACGACCGGATCGCCTTTTCGGGCGCCGGCAAGTACAACGAGTTTGAGATGCTGCGCAAGGCCGGCATCCGGCACGCCGACCTCAAGGGGTACACCTACAGCCGGGAGGACGTCACGGCCCGATCGCTCGCCAACGCCTACTCGCAGAGCATCGGCAGTATCTTCAGCGTCGAGCCGAAGCCCTTGGAGGTGGAACTTCTGGTCGTGGAAGTCGGCCAGGGGGACAAGCCCAACGAGATCTACCGCATCTCCTATGACGGGAGTATCATTGACGAGAAGGGCGTGGCGGCCATCGGCGGCAAGGCGGACGCGCTGTTGACGTTCCTGAAGGCCCGATGGACCGCGCCGACCATCTCGCTGCGGGAGGCGCTGCGGTTGAGCATCGAGGCTCTGGATACCGTGACGAACCAGAAGCTGGGGGCCGAGGGGCTGGAGGTTGCGGTCCTGGACCGCACCCGCACCGGGCGCACGTTCCGCCGGATTGGCTCGGCTGAGATCAAATCGCTCGTGGCCTAGCCATGAAGCCGCGCATCTTCGGCCTTGAGAACGAGTACGGCCTGATCTTTTCGCCGAACGGCCGGATCTACCTACCCATCGAGAAGATCCTTGGTTACATCTTCGAAGGGCTCATTCCCAACAGCTGGCCCTCGAACGCGTTTCTCGTGAACGGCGCGCGCTTCTACCAGGACACGGGGTGCCATCCCGAGTATTCCACGCCGGAGTGCGACAACATCGAGGATCTGGTGGTGCATGACAAGGCGGGCGAGCGCCTCCTGGAAGCGTGCCTGCCCGCCGCCGAGGAGCGGCTCCGCGAGGAGGGTCTTTCCGGCGAGATCTACATCTTCAAGAACAACACGGACTCCCTGGGCAACACGTACGGCTGCCACGAGAATTTCCTGATGCGGCGGGACGTGGATTTTTGGAAGGTGACCGAGCAACTCATTCCCTTCTTCGTCACGCGGCAGATTTTCGCCGGCGCCGGCAAGGTCCTCAAGGTCTCCGGCAAGGCCCAGCTCTTCATCTCCCAGCGGGCGCAGCACATCCACGAGAAGACGTCTTCATCCACGACCTCGTCCCGTAGCATCATCAACACCCGAGATGAGCCCCACGCCGATGCGGAGAAATACCGCCGGCTCCACATCATCGTGGGCGATTCCAACATGTCGGAGATCGCGACCTACCTGAAGGTCGGGACGGCTGCACTGGTCCTCTCCATGGTTGAGGACGGCTACACCGTCTCCCACATGGAACTGGATGACCCGGTCAAGGCGATCCGGGAGATCGCACGTGACACGACGCTGAAGAGGAAGATCAAGCTCGAAGACGGGCGTGAGCTCACGGCCATCGAGATCCAGCGCGTCTACCTGGAGCGCGCCAAGGAATACCTCTGGTCCCTGGACGAAGAGCCGATCGCCGCCGACGTCGTGCGCCGGTGGGAGGACGTCCTCGATCGTCTGGAAGATGACCCCATCCAGCTCTGTCACGAGCTGGACTGGGTCGTCAAGAAGCGGGTCATGCTCGAGTACATGGACAAGAAGGGCTGCGGGTGGGACGATCCGCGGATCACCATGATGGATCTCCAGTACCACGACGTGAAGCGGACCCGAGGCCTCTACTATCTCCTCGAGCGGCAGGAGCTGATGGAGCGGCTGGTGCCCGAGGAGTCTGTCCAGCGCGCCATGACAACTCCGCCGCAGACGACCCGCGCGAAAGTGCGGGGAGACTTCATCCGGTTCGCGCGCGCGAAGAATCGCTCTTACACGGTGGACTGGACGTACCTCAAGCTCAACGGCTATTGGGAGGAGACCATCCTCTGCATGGATCCCTTCAGCTCGTCCAACCGCCGTGTGGAAGAGCTTCTCTCGCAGGTCTCGGGCCAGCGCGTCTTCCGTTAGCTTCGGTGTGATCCGCCTACTTTGCCACCGTATCGCCTCGTTCCTGATCCCAACTTCGTTCTGGTGCGTGCTCGCGGTCGTCGGTGTCTCGTACGCTGCCCAGGCGGCTGCTGAGAAAGTCTTCACGGCGAAGCAGGGCGAGGTGCTCTACCTCACGGTCGTCGCTGAAGGGAATCCGGCCTCCGTGCAGGGACGGTTCCGTGACCGGTCGATCCCCTTCTTCAAGACTGGCCCGTCAGGCGAATACGGCGCGCTGGTAGGCATCGACATGGCGGACGAACCAGCCACGGTCGACCTCAAGGCCGCGATCACCTATCCGGACGGCCGTCAGGAGCGGATGTACCGGGTCGTGGTGCAGGCGGAAGCGTTCCGCGTGCAGTCCATGACCTTGCCCAAGGACCAGGTCGAGCCCGACGCCGCTGCCTTGAAGCGGATCAATCTGGAGAAGGAAAAGGTGCAGGCCGTGCTGGCGGGCTTGACGCCGGAGCGGTTCTGGACCTCGGGCTTCCTGGTGCCGGTGGAGGGCACTGTCACGGGCGCGTTCGGGAGCAAGCGGATTCTGAACGGCCAGCCGCGCAACCAGCATTCAGGCGAGGACATCTCCGCGCCGCTCGGCGCGCCGGTCAAGGCCGCGAACGACGGGATCGTCCGGATGGTGGACGACCAGTTCTTCAGCGGCATCAGTGTCATTCTCGATCACGGCCTCGGTGTGTTCACCATGTACTTTCACCTGGATTCGGCGACGGTCAAGGACGGCGCGCGCGTGAAGCGCGGGGAGGTGATCGGCACGGTCGGCCATTCCGGTCGCGCCACCGGCCCGCATCTCCACTGGGCGGCCTGGCTCAACGGCTCGCGGGTGAATCCGTTTTCACTGGCCAAGCTGCCGCTTGGCACACCGTAGGCAAGGAGGTAACCCATGACGTTCGGCTTCACGCCCTTTGATCAGATCATGACCGTCATTGCCGCACTGAGCACGATCGTGGCTATCTGGACTTACTTTTACACCCATCCAGGAAAAAAGCAGAGACGACTGTTGCGGAAGCCGTACAGAAATTACCGGTGACGCGGGTCCTGTCAGCGAGCCACCCGGACGTGCTCACCCGCTTTCGCCGTCGCAGCCCCGCGGACTCGGCTGTAGCGGTCTCCGCTCCGCCCGGGTCCCGCTCGCTGTCACCCGCTCCTGCCTGCTCAACGCTTGACTCCCTTCTGAAGCTGGCCTAGCCTGTCCATCGGGTAGGGCCTCCTCATGATGCTCCCGGCTTCAACCTTTTGCTTTCGTCCCGTGTCTCATCTACCAGGGCGGAAACACGCTGCCACGCTCACACACGGGAGGATCAAACTGATGGGTCTCACTTACGTCAAGGCTTTAGTCATCAATCCTGGTAATCCTAAGAAGAAGTTGCGCCTGCAATTTCTCGTTGATTCCGGAGCGGTTTACAGTGTTGTTCCCGAGTCTCACTTGCGAAAGCTGGGGATTACGCCGAGAGGCTCCAAGACGTTCACTTTAGCCGACGGGACCGAAGTTAGTCGCAAATATGGCCATGCCGTGTTCGCCTTGAAGGACGCTGAGGGTGCTTCCCCCGTCATATTTGGTGAGGAAGGAGACAGTTGTCTGCTCGGCATGGTTTCGCTGGAAGCCCTGGGCTACATCCTCGATCCGCTGCGACGCGAGCTGCGCCCGCTGCCGATGGTGCTGGGATAGGGAGGTTGAAGACAAATGGAAAATCAAGAAGAGAACAAGGGGCTAAGTGATTTATTGAAAGCAGTGTCGGAAGTTTGCGAACTATCTTCTGACAAAGATCTTGTTCGTAAATTTAAGCGTGCATTAGTAGAGGCTGGGGTTGAGATAAAAGAGTATCCGCCTGCGAAATATTTCGTCGCCGGAATGGGAGGCGACCCAGTGATCGTGCTTGCGCATGAATCTACAGAGATTGGATGGTGGGGTATCTTGAAGGATATTATCGATAGGGTTACTGACCTAGAGATAGTAAAAACCAATAAAGTTGGCTGGGGGGCAGCACTGCTTGATAAGGATTACAAGCGCGGATACTGGATAAGTGGAGAAAACATCTTTGCCTTGAAAACACTTTGCTTGGTCTCTCTCGGAAAAGAAGCACAGTATCACTTCAAACATGAAAATCTTAGGAAGAAGCCGGGCCTGGCTCCGTATTTCTACAGCATAGAAGAGTTTCTGAGTGTAAGTGGGTTAAAGAGCAAGTGACTCTCCCCGCGAGCGGGGCGAGGGCACATAGTCCTGTGATTCGGAGCATCGTTGTAGTAGGCTAGAAGAGAGGCTTTGAGTACATTCACGACACGGATTCGCGTGAGCTATCCTGCGAGGCCGTCGGCTTCGCGGGAGATCGAATTGGTGGTTGATACCGGCGCCACGCTGACCAAGCTACCCAGCGAGCTGCTGGCGGATTTGGGAATCACCCCAACTTCGAAGAAGCAGATGGTGCTCGCCGACAGCAGCATCATCACGCGAGAGGCGGGTCACGCCTGGATTGCCATTGACGGCACGGCTGACCTTGTGCCGGTATCGTTCGGGGCGAGAGGCGAGCCGCCCTTGCTGGGCGCTACGGCGCTGGAGATCCTTGGCTTTGTGGTGGACCCCATAGACCAGAAGTTGGTCCCTCGTCCCCTCCGGGACAAGTGACACCCCTCACCCTAACCCTCTCCCCGCAAGCGGGGCGAGGGGCATTTATTGAGACCCTTCGACAAGCTCAGGGTGATTGGAAATAGCTAGACGTTGGTGTCGATGCTGGAGGGGGCTTTGTTGAGGATGGCGGCGGCGGCGCGGGAGAGCTCCGCGTCGTAGTCGTGGCTGTTCGCGTAGACGCGGAACACCACGATGCGTGTCGGGAGGAGATCCAGAAACTCCTCGAGCGGCTCCGTGGACACGGCCTGTGTGGCAGGAACGTAGACGTACAGCGGAATGCCGCGGGTGTCCTTGGGGTCCGGCCGCGGGTCCAGCGGCGCCATGTCCACGCGGAAGGGGATTGTCTGCAGCCTGGCCGGTAGCTCCTTCTGGACCTGTTTCTCGAACTGCTCGCGGCTCGGGAAGTCCATCCCGCGCTCCTGGCCCTTCTCCTTCAGCACCGTGTCGTAGGCCATCTTCCACTTCACATCCCGGCCCAGGACGAGGTCCCACTCCTCCCCAAGCCGCCGCTGCGTCGCGTGGCGGGACTTTTTCCAGCCCCGGACCGTTTCGAGCAAGGACCAGTCGGTCAGGGTCAGGTACTCCTCCATCTTCTTGCGGGGGTCATACGGGAAGACAAGGCGCATCGTGTCGCCGAAGATCTCGCGCAGGTGGATGTCGATGGCCCGTGTGGTGCGGTGGTAGTACACGTTGGAGTAGAGGTACATCCGCGTGTTCAGGAACATCTGCAGGGCGGGCAGGCCGGTCTTGTGGATGGTGAAGCCTTTCGGCGTGATCATTGTGTAGTGGATGAGCCGGCTCAGGTCCACCGGCCCGACGGCCACGCCGCACATGTAGGAGTCGCGCAGCACGTAGTCCAGGTTGTCGCCCGTGTAGCTGCCGGAGATGACCGGCTGCAGAAGGTTGAGCCACCGCGGCATCCGCGAGATGTCCTTGCTTTTGTCCTTCAAAATGAGATGGGCGATCTGGTCGGGATCCAACTCTTCGCCGGTGGCGAACGGCCCAGACGGACTCCGCCGGATCTTGCGGATGAGCGGCCCGAGGTGCTCCCGGATGATGAGCTGGCCGAGCCTTTCGTGGGTGAGCTCGAATGCTTTCAGGAAATTGTCGTCGAAGAAATGGCAGAACGGGCCGTGCCCGATGTCGTGGACGAGCGCGGTGACGCGCAGCAGCTCTTCGACGTAGTTGGCCGACGGCGCGTCCGGGACGACCTTCTGCAAGAAGGGGTAGAGGTGCCGGGCGAACCGGCCGGCGACGTGCATGGCGCCGAGCGAGTGGACGAACCGGCTGTGTTCGGCGGACGGGTAGACCCACCGGGCGCTCTGGAGCTGGAAGATGTAGCGTAGCCGCTGGACCCAGGGCGAATCGATCAGGTCCTTCTCGGTCGCCTCCCGCTGGGCGGCGCGCGCCTTATCCCCGGCTGGGATGGCGAGGGGAACGGTGAAGGTGATGTACTCGTGGATCGGGTCGGCGATGAGCGCCGAGCCGTCGTAATGGGATTTGCCCAGCGAGGGACGAGGGTTCACTTCGGAATCCTAGCATGATGGCGGTGGGGTGGCAAGGTGCTTGGTCCGCGCTTGGTGCGCGCGAAATCGCAAGACGGCTTGGTAGGCGAGCACGTAGCCGGTGACGGACGCGACGATCCCCAGGATGGTGTGGCCCAGCACGAAGGGGACCACGAAGGGGCCGAGTTGGTCCCACAGCATCTGGAAGGTGAAATTGCTCCAGTCGATGTTCGGCGGCTGGCCCACCGGCGCCAACAGCAGGCCCACCCATATGCTGCTCCCTATAATCGGCACGATCGTCCAGGGATTATTGGTGAAAGCGCCCGCGAGGACGGCTACAAGATTCAAGCGGAACGCCCATGCACAAAAGAGGGCGGTGAGGGTGTGGAGCCCGTATGTGGGAGTGAACGCGATGAATGTGCCCACGGCGAACGCCAGTGCGGTGCGTCGGGGCGGATCGCCCAGATGGAGGACGTGGCGGAACTTTTCCTTCAGGGTGGTGTACGAGATCATCCGAGTCGGTGCTCGTACCCCTTGGCAGTCAGCGGGCGCACGGAGCCGTCGATGCCGATGAGCCGGAGCCCCTGGCGCCTCGGCGTGATCAGGCCGATGGGGGTGGCCCGGAGCAGTCGCCGGCGGATGAGCGCTTCCACGCGGGCGACCTTGGCGGGCGGCACGGTGAAGAGGAGCTCGTAGTCTTCCCCGCCGCTGAGCGCGTAGGCGATGGGGTCCCGCTTGCGGGCCCGCGCGTGGGTGCGGAGTTGCGGCGAGAGGGGGAGCTTTCGCGCATCGATGAGACATCCCACGCCGCTCTCTTCGCAGATGTGGCGGATGTCGCCGGCGAGGCCATCCGATACGTCGATGGCCGCGGAGGCAAGCCGGCCGTCCGCCAGATGCTGCGCTTCCTTCAGTCGGGCTGTCGGCATCAGGTGCCGGGTGATCAGGTAGGAATTGGTCCGCTTGCGCGCCTGCAAAAGTTCTAGTCCTGCCTGTGCGTCGCCCAGCGTGCCGGTCACGTAGAGGCGGTCGCCCGCGCGAGCGCCGGACCGCCGGAGCGCGCCCCGCCGGGCGGCGTCTCCCAGCACCATCACGGCCAGGAACAGGTCGGTGCGGGAAGCGGACATGTCCCCGCCGACCACCGCCACGCCGGCCGGGTTGCACGCCGCACGGATCCCCTCATACATCGCTTCGACATCGCGGGATGTCTCCCGAGAGGTCAATGCCAGCGCGATGAGCAGGAACCGGGGGACGCCGCCCATGGCCGCGATGTCGCTGAGGTTGGCCATGGCGGCCTTGTAGCCGAGCTGCCGGTAGCTGGTGAACGCCAGGTCGAAGTGAACGCGTTCGGCGAGGAGATCGGTGGTGGCCAGGATGACGCGGCCCGGCCGGGGCTTCAGGATCGCGGCGTCGTCGCCGATGCCCGCGAGGACCGACGCCTGCACGCCGTGCGGGATCGCTGTCGCCCGACGGAGGCACCGGATCAGTTCGAATTCACCGATCCGGCCCTGGCGTATCAATGGCGTTTGGATGGGGCAGCGGCGACGGGACGCCGGCTCATCGTCGAGCGGCGGGACGGGGCGGCCGACTTGGCATGGACGCCGCGGCGAGCCGGCACGCGGCGCAGGGCCGCGCTGAGGACTTCGTCCATCGTCTCGGCGAAGATGCAGGTCATTCCTTTGAGGAGATGTTTGGGGATGTCCGCCAGGTCTTTCTCGTTCTTCTTGGGCAGGATCACATTGAAAATGCCGACCCGCTTGGCCGCCAGAATCTTCTCCTTGAGCCCGCCGATCTGCAGGACCCGCCCGCGCAGTGTGACCTCGCCGGTCATGGCGATGTCGTGGCGCACCGGTGTGTTGGTGAGGGCGGAGGCGAGCGCGGTGGCCATGGTGATCCCGGCGGAAGGTCCGTCCTTGGGGATCGCGCCGGCCGCGCCGAGATGTCCTGTCAGAGTCAGGGCGCCTTTCCCTTTCACGATCGTGGCCTCAATGTGAATGATGTCCCCACCCGACTCGGTCCAGGCTAAACCCGTGGCCACCCCGACGAGGTCTTTCTTCTCTTCGCTTTCGCTGTGGTGCCTGGGCACGCCCAGGTACGTGGGGATGGACGCCGGGGTGATCGTGTAGAGCCGGTCGTCGCCCTCCGCGATCTTCTTGACCACCTTGCGCATCACATCGGCGATCTCGCGCTCGAGGTTCCGCACGCCCGCTTCCCGCGTATACTCGTTGATGACGCGGTGGAGTGCCCGGTCGGTGAAGGTGATCTGCTTCTCGGTGAGCCCGTGCTCGGTCAACTGGCGGGGGATGAGGAACCGCTTGGCGATGCCGAGCTTTTCCTCCTCCGAGTAGCCGGGGATCTCGATGATCTCCATGCGGTCCCGCAGGGCCGAGAGGATCGGGTCGATGAGGTTGGCCGTGGTGATGAACATGACCTCCGAGAGGTCGAACGGGACACCTAGGTAGTGGTCGCTGAAGGCGTGGTTCTGCTCCGGGTCCAGGACCTCCAGGAGCGCGGCCGAGGGATCGCCGCGAAAGTCTGCGCCGACCTTGTCCACCTCGTCCATCATGAAGACCGGGTTGCTGGAGCCGGCCTGCTTGATACCCTGAATGATGCGGCCGGGCATGGCGCCGACATACGTCCGTCGGTGGCCCCGGATCTCGGCCTCGTCCCGGATGCCGCCCAGCGAGATCCGCACGAACTCCCGCCCCAGCGCCCGCGCGATGGACTTGCCCAGGGAGGTCTTGCCGACCCCAGGCGGCCCGACGAAGCAGAGGATCGGCCCCTTCATCTTGTCCTTCATCTTGCGGACGGCGAGGTACTCGAGGATCCGCTCCTTGACCTTTTCCAAATCGTAGTGGTCTTCGTTCAGAACCTTCGCGGCCGCCTTGATGTCGAGATTGTCCTTGGTCTTCTTGCTCCAGGGCAGCTCCACCAGCCACTCGAGGAAGGTCCGGACCGTGGCCGCTTCGGCGGTGTCCGGGTGCATCTTCTCAAGGCGCTTGAGCTGCTTTTCGGCCTCCTTGAGGACTTTCTCCGGCATCTTGGCGTCTTTGATGTTCTTGCGGAACTCGGCGACCTCTTCGGCCCGCTCGTCCAGCTCGCCTAGCTCTTTCTGAATGGCCTTGAGCTGCTCGCGCAGGAAGTACTCCCGCTGAGTCTTGTCCATCTCGCCTTTGGCTTCGGCCTGGATCTTCTGCTGCATCGAGAGGACTTCGACCTCCGACGCCAGGAGCTCGCTGACGCGCCGGAGCCGTGGGATCGGCTCCTGGATCTCCAGAACCTCCTGAGCGGCTTCCACTTTGAGCCCGAGGTTCGACACGATCATGTCGGCGAGCCGGCCCGGGTCCTGGAGATTCTCGATGACGACCATCACGTCCGGCATCAGGACCTTGCCAAGGCTCACGAGCCGTTCGAGCTGTTCTTTCACGGTCCGCATCAGGGCCTCGCTCTCCAGGGACTGGCCTTGCACTTTGACCTCGGGAAGCTGCCTGATGCGGACCGAGAAGTAGGGCTCAGTCTGCACGAATTCCTCGATGCGGGCTTTGGACAGGCCCTGGACGAGGATCTTAATCCGCTCGTCCGGCAACTTGAGCATCCGCATCACCATCCCCACCGTGCCCACGGTGTGGATGTCCTGCGGGGTGGGGTTTTCGACCTCCAGCGAGCGCTGGGCGGCCAGCATGATGGTCCGGTTTCCGGCCAGCGCCGCTTCGATTGCCTTGATAGACATCTCCCGGCCGACGAAGAGCGGGAGGACCATGTAAGGGAAGACGACGATGTCCCGGATCGGGAGCAGCGGGAGGCGTTCAGGAATCTCCACCTGCGACGGGTCTTTCTGAACCTGCTCGGCCATGCCTGTCCTAGAACCTGATTCCCTTGAGGTAGCGGGCGAACCGGTCCCCCAGTTCGGGGTTCTTGAGGCCGAACTCGACGGTGGCCTTGAGGAAGCCGAGCTTGTCGCCGGCGTCATGCCGGTTGCCGTTCACGAGTAGCGCGTGCATGGGCGATGAGCGCGCCAGCGTACGCAAGGCGTCCGTGAGCTGAATTTCCTGGTTCTTGCCGGGCTGTGTCTTCTCCAGCACGGAAAAGATCCCCGGCGGCAGAATGTAGCGGCCGATCACGGCCAGCCGTGAGGGGGCCTCCTGCAACGACGGCTTCTCGATCAGGTCGGTGACTTTAAAGAGCCGCGGCCCAGCCGGTTCAGCGGAGATGATGCCGTAGCTGGACACCTCCTCGGGTTCGACCTCGTACACACCCAGGACGGGGGTGCCTAAGTTTTCATACCATTCGATCAACTGCCCGATGGCAGGGACCGGCGCATCGATCACCTCATCGCCGAGGATCACTGCGAACGGTTCGTTCCCGATGAGGTGTTGGGCGCAGAGGATCGCGTCCCCCAAACCCCTGGCGTGCCGCTGGCGGACATAACAGAAATTTGCCAGCTCCGAAATCCTACGGATTTCCTTGAGCAACTTCTCTTTTCCGCTTTCTTTAAGATTCTCTTCCAGTTCGAAGGACACGTCGAAGTGATCTTCGATGGCCCGTTTCCCCCGGCCTGTGATGACGATGATGTCCTGAAGGCCGGCGCTCACCGCTTCCTCGACCGCGTATTGGATCAAGGGCTTATCCACCAACGGAAGCATCTCCTTGGGTGAGGCTTTCGTGGCGGGCAGGAAGCGGGTTCCCAGGCCAGCGGCAGGAATGATGGCCTTGGAGACTTTCCGAGAAGGCATATTGAGCGGATTCTACGGGCCGGTCCCCGCAATGTCAAGCGAACCGGGGAGAGCCCCCAACCGGCTTTTTCCCTTTACTTCTCGCGGGGCGATCTGTAGAATTCCTTCGATTTTTTGCGACGTTTCAGCCAAGCCTTCGATGAATGGCCGGAGGCTGCTCTGTGTGTCGGGAGAGGATAGGGAAGGGTGCCGCTTTGCCACACGAGAGGCCGCCGTTCCGGCCCAACATTGGTAGGGCTTGTGCTATTCGGAGGCGGGGCCACCCGTAGAGTGTCCACGATATTGGGGATCTGGGGCTTGATGTGGGTGGGGCTCATCTGGGCCTACGGCCAGGGCATCGGCATCGCGCAAGAATCGGCTCAGCTGATCAAGGCAATCAAAATCCAGGGCAACAAGCGGATCGAGGCCCCGGCCATCCGGGGCCGCATCTCGCTGAAGGAAGGCGAGCCGTTCACCGCAGAGAAGATCAGGGAACAGATCCGCGCGGTCTACCAGATGGGATACTTCGAGGACGTCCGCGTGGAGACTGAACCGGTGGCCGGGGGCGTTGCGGTGATTTTCGTCGTCACGGAGAAACCCTTCGTGACGGAAATCCTCTACGACGGCAACGACAACATCAAGGACGAGAAACTGACCGAAAAACTGACGGTCCGCCCCCAGTCGTTCCTGGACCAGCAGCAGATCAAGGACAGCGTCGAGCGCCTCCGGCTTCTCTACGAGGATGAAGGCTACTTCAGTGCGCGCATCGTGCCGGTCATTAAGTCCCTGGACGATGAACGGAAGTCGCTGACCTTCTTCATCACAGAGGGTCCCAGGGCCCGCATCAAGACCGTCGCCTTCGACGGCGCCAAGGCCGTCCCGGAGAAGAAGCTCAGGAAAGCGCTCGTGACTCGCGAGTACTTTTGGCTCACCTCCTGGTTCGACGACTCTGGGATTTACAAGAAAGACGAACTGGCCAACGACGTGGAGAGGCTGCGCCAGGTCTATCTGGATGAAGGGTACCTGAACGTCCAGGTCGGGACGCCTACGGTCGAGCTGAGCCCCGATAAGCAGTGGTTCACGATCCGGTTCCCCGTCGTCGAAGGCCCACAGTTCACGTTCTCGAAGATCAGCTACCAGGGACAGACGATCTTTTCGGAGGCGGAACTCTGGGCCGGCAGCAAGCTAACCACTGGTGGCGTCGTCAAAATGGCGGAGATCCGGGATGATCTCACACGGGTCACGGACCTGTATGGCACGAAGGGGTACGCGTTTGCCGATGTGAATCCCCAGATCCTGCCGGATCCGGGCTCCCAGACCGCCGCGGTCACTTTCGAGGTCAAGGAAGGGACCTTAATTCGCGTCCGCACCATCAACATCTCCGGCAACGACAAGACCCGTGACAAGGTGATCAGGCGCGAGCTGCGTGTCAACGAAGCCGAGCTGATCGATACCGCCGCCATGAAGCGCAGCTACGAGCGTCTCAAGAACTTGAACTACTTCGAGACGGTCGAGGTCATCCCGAAGCAGGTCGATCCGAACACGGTCGATCTGGACGTCAAGGTCAAGGAGAAGTCCACCGGCACGTTCAGCATTGGCGGGGGCTTCAGCTCGCTGGACAAGTTGGGGCTCGTAGCCGACGTCACGGAAGGCAATCTCTTCGGCCGGGGCCAGCTTCTCAAGATCCGTGGGCAGCTCGGCCAGCGGCGGTCCTTGGGAGTCGTGACCTTCCGAGAGCCCTACCTGTTCGACGAAGCGCTGTCGGGCCAAGTGGATATTTATGCGCGTGAGACATTCTTCGTGAGCTACTTCGAAGAACGGATCGGCGCTGACATCGTGCTCGGCAAATGGTTCTCGGAGTACCTGAGCGGCAGCGTGAGCCTGCTCCGGGAGCGCTTGACGATCTCCAACGATATTGCCAGCAAGCTCTTTTTGGGCGGAGGAGGAGTCACCAACGTGCCCGTCTCCGACCTGCCCCCGTTGATCCAGCAGCAGATCGGGACGTCAACTACCGATGCAATCATTCTTGGTGTCGCCCGCGACACGCGGGATGTCTATCTCGATCCGAGTAAGGGCGCGCGGTACGGGCTCACGCTGGAGTTTGCCGGCGGCCCGTTGGGCGGGACCAACGACTTCTACAAGTACATCGGGGACACGGTGTGGTTTTTCCCGGTTGTCTGGGACACCGTCTTCTCCCCGAGGGCCCGGCTCGGCGTCGCCCACAGCTACGAGTCAGGCAGCCAGCTTCCGGTCGGCGACCGCTTCTTCGTGGGCGGCATTCAAACGGTGCGCGGCTTCAGCTTCGGCCGGGCCGGTCCGACAGCGTCGGATTTCAGCCCCCTGGGGGCCACCAAGCAGCTCATCTTCAATTTCGACTATATCTTCCCCATTGCGCCCGAACTCAAGGTGAAAGGCGTGGTGTTCTTCGACTATGGCAAAGGGTTCAATGATGGAGAGTCGCTGAGTCTGGACCTGCGTTCTGCCACGGGGTTCGAGTTGAGGTGGATCTCACCGTTCGGGCCGCTGCGCCTGGCGTACGGGTTTAATCTTAACCCGCGGATCGGGGAACGGCCTGGGCAGTTCGAGTTCTCAGTCGGCACGCTTTTTTAAGAGATGGAAGGGACACGCACATGAAACGGGGAAACATGGTTCTGGGTACGCTGGTCGTGCTCGCACTGGCGGTGTGGGTGCCGGCGTGGGGGTCTGAGCTGAAGATCGGCGTCGTCGAGCCCCAGAAGATTTTGGATGGCACCAAGTCCGGCAAGAAGATCAAAGATTCGCTAGCGGAGTACGTCAAAGTCCGCCAGAAGCTCATCGATCAGGAGGAAGAAGACCTCAAGAAGATGGAAGAAGACCTCGCCAAGCAAGGCGCCGTCTTGAGCCCGGAGGCCAAGAAGGAGAAGGAAGAGTCCTTCCGCCGCAGGATGGTCGAGTACCAGCGCAAAGTCCAGCAGCTCAACCAGGAGGTCCAGGCGAAGAGGAAGGAGGTCTTGGACGAATTTAACAAGAACATCGAGCAGATCGTCCGGGGCATCGCCGATAAGGAGAAGATCACGCTCGTGGTGGAGAAGAGCGACAACGGCGCCGGGTCCTTGATCATCTACAGCCATCCCTCGCTCGATCTGACGGAGCGCGTGATGAAGGAATTGGATACCAAGGGGGCAAAGTGAGCCAGAGTCATAGCCAGGGACTGTGTCTGGACAGCACCGAAATCCAGGCGATCCTGCCCCATCGCTACCCGTTTCTCCTGGTGGATCGCATCGAGGAGCTGGAAATCGGGAAGCGGGTGATCGGGATCAAAAACGTGACGGTCAACGAGCCCTTCTTCCAGGGTCATTTCCCCGGGCGGCCCATCATGCCCGGGGTCCTGATCATCGAGGCGATGGCGCAGGTGGGCGGGGTCCTCGCCTTCAAGTCCGCCAACCAGAGTGGGGCGAAGCTGGTCTATTTCATGGGGATCGACAAGGCCAAGTTCCGGAAGCCGGTCCTGCCGGGCGACCGGCTGCGGTTCGTGGTCGATGTCCTCAAAGCCCGCCATCCCTACTGGAAGATGAGGGGGGAAGCCTATGTGGAGGACAGTCTCGTCTGCGAAGCCGAGTTGATGGCGATGGTCACGGACGGGACGACCGTACCGGAGGCCGAGCCATGAGCCCCCAGGTGCATCAGACCGCCATCGTGCACCCCAAGGCCGAGCTGGCCGACGACGTGAGCGTGGGCCCTTACACCGTGATCAGCGAGCACGTCCGCATCGGCCGTGGGACCAGGATCGATTCGCATGTCGTGATCGAGGGCTGGACCGAGGTGGGGGAACGCTGCCAGATCCATTCGTTCGTATCGCTCGGCGCCCCGCCGCAGCACTTGAAGTACAACGGCGAGGAGACCTACGTCCGAATCGGCTCGCACAACATCCTGCGGGAGTACGTCACGGTCAACCGCGCGACGGCCTTCGGCGGCGGGGTCACGAGCGTGGGCGACCACAACGTGCTGATGGCCTATGTGCACGTCGCCCACGACTGCCACGTCGGCAACCACGTGATCATGGCGAATGCCGCCACCCTGGCCGGCCATATCACGATCGGGGATCACGCCATCGTGGGCGGGCTCGTCGGCATCCACCAGTTCGTCCGCGTCGGGGCTTATAGCATGATCGGAGGGTGCTCGGCGGTCGGTCAGGACGTCCCGCCGTTCATGCGGGCGGCCGGCGGGTATCGCGCCAGGCTGTTCGGGGTCAACACGATCGGGCTCAAGCGCCAGGGCTTTTCGGATGACCGCATCCGGCGGCTCAAACAGGTCTATATGACGCTCTTCCGCTCGGACCTGCGGCTGGCCGAAGCGGTCAAGAAGGTCCGCGACGAGTTCGGGACGTTCGAGGATGTCCAAGTTCTACTGAAGTTTTTGGATGGCACGAAGCGTGGCGTCTGCAAGGGCTCGGATGAACGCGAGGAGGAATAACCTGGCGTGACGGCTCGGACCTCAGAACGGTCGGCGGGGGTGAGGGTGCCGGACACGCAAGCCGAATGGATCGGCTTGATCGCCGGAAACGGGCGCTTCCCGCTCCTGTTTGCGGAGAACGCACGGCGGCTTGGCTACCGAGTCTCGGCCGTGGCCTTGACCGGCGAGGCCGACCCCTCGCTGGAGAAGGTTGTGGACCGGATCCATTGGATTGCGCTGGGCCAGCTCCGGCGGCTGATCAAGGCCTTCAAGCAGGACGGCGTGCGCCAGGCCGTCATGGTCGGCGGCGTCAAGAAAACGCATCTCTTCTCCGACATCCGCCCCGACCTGCGCTCGCTCGCGCTGCTGCGCCGCGTGTCGGTCCGCAAGGACGACTCGCTGTTACGCGCCATCGCGTCCGAGCTGGAGGACGAGGGCATCCGCATCCGGGAATCCACCTTTGGACTCGACGGGTTGCTGGTCGAGGAGGGCACGCTCACCCGCCGGTCGCCCACCAAACGGGAGTGGCGCGACATCGAGTTCGGGTGGGAGATGGCCGGAGAGGTGGGCCGTTTGGACATCGGCCAGTGCGTGGTGGTGAAGGACCGGGTCGTCGTGGCCGTGGAGGCGGTGGAGGGCACGGATGAGGCGGTCCGACGCGGGGGCAAGCTGGCGCGATCGGGCGCCGTCGTGGTCAAGCGCTTCAAGCCACAACAGGATCAACGCTTCGACCTGCCAGCGATCGGTCCGGGGACCATCCGAGCGATGGCCGACTGCGGTGCGGCGGTGCTGGCCATTGAAGCCGGCCGGGCGGTGTTCCTGGATCGGGAAGAGGCCATCGCGGCTGCTGATATGGTGGGCATCGCCGTCGTGGGCGTAGGTGAAAACAGCGTTAAACGTGAATAGTTATTCGTTAATCGTGAAGACACCCCCACCCATCCCTCCCCCCTCGAGGGGGAGGGTCAGGGTGGGGGGCGAATAACGGTTTTATGAAGAAAATCAGGGTAGGCGTCATCGGGGTGGGCTCGCTGGGCCAGCACCATGCCCGGGTGTTTGCGGAGCTCGCAGGAGCCCGGCTGGTGGGCGTCGCGGATGTGGATCGGGCGCGGGCGGCTGCGATCGCCGGCCGGCATGGCTGCCGGGCCGTGACCGATTACCACGAGCTGCTGGCCGACGTGGATGCCGTGAGCGTGGTGACCCCAACGCTCCTGCACCGCCAGATCGCGCGGACCTGTCTGGCAGCCGGGCTCCATGTGCTCGTGGAGAAACCGATGACGGCGACCGTGGAGGAGGCGCGCGATCTGGTGGCCGCGGCGTCGAAACGCGGCGTGACGCTGCAGGTCGGACACATCGAGCGGTTCAATGCGGCCTTTCGCGCGACGCATGGCGCGATCAAGGAGCCCACGCTCATTGAATGTAGGCGCTGGGCTCCATTCACCACCCGCGGGGCGGATGTGGACGTGGTGCTGGACCTGATGGTCCATGACCTGGACCTGGTGTTGGGGCTCGTCAGCGCGCCGGTCCGGGCGATCCAGGCCAGCGGCGTCTCGATTCTGTCCGCTACGACCGATGTGGCACAGGCGCGCGTCGTCTTTCAGAACGGCTGCGTGGCGACCTTCAGCGCGAACAGGTTTGCCGAGTCCAAGATCCGCAAGGTCCGCATCTTCCAGCCTGAAGGCTATGTGGTCGTCGATCTGGCGCAACAGACCGCCATCGTGGGGCGGCGGACGATGGGCACCTCGGGGCGCTACGAGGTCTTGACGGAGCACGTCCGGGGGGACGGGCGGGAGCCTTTGAAACTCGAGCTGGAGGCCTTTCTCGATTCGGTCCGCACCGGCGCCCAGCCGCTGGTCTCAGGGCGAGAGGGCGCGGCTGCGCTGGAACTGGCTTATGCCATCATCAACGCGATCACCACGCATTCTCATCATCGCGGGTGAAGCTTCGGGCGATGTGCACGGCGCCAATCTCGCCGCCGCCCTGCGAGCCAAGGCCCCCGAGCTTTCGATTCTGGGCGTGGGCGGCCCACGCATGCAGGCCGCCGGCGTGGAGTTGGTGCAGAGCCTCGGCCACCTGAATGTGATCGGGATCGTCGGGCCTTCCGCGGTCCGCGCCCTGGCCCGCCGGGTTCTCGCCATCAGACGGATGTTGCGGCAGGACCCCCTCGACCTCGTCGTCCTGATCGACAATCCCGGACTCAATTTCCACTTCGCCCGTGTAGCCAAGCGGGCCGGGCGTCGCGTGGTCTATTACATCGCGCCGCAGCTCTGGGCGTGGCGGCCGCGCCGCATGCGGTGGATCCAGCGCCGCGTGGACCATGTGGTGGTCATCCTGACGTTCGAGGCAGAGCTCTACCGCCGGGCCGGTGTTCCCTGCACGTTCGTCGGGCATCCGCTGCTGGATGAGGTCGCGCCGTCCTACGATCGGGACCGCCTGCGGGCCACCTACGGCCTGCCGCGCGAAGCGTGCGTGATCGGCCTCCTGCCGGGGAGCCGCGCCGGAGAAGTCCGCGCGCTCCTGCCGGTCATGCTGGAGGCCGTGCGGCTGTTGCAGGGCCAGGGTCGGTCGCTCAAGGCGATCCTGGCGGTCGCCGAGACGGTGGACCCGGATGAGATCAAGCGCCTATGCGATGGCGCCGGGCTGGACGTGCGCCTGGTCGCGCGGGACCCGAACGGAGTCATGGCCGTCGCTGATCTGCTCTTCATCGCCTCCGGCACGGCGACGTTGCAGGCTGCCATCATCGGCACCCCGATGGTGATCGTCTACAAGGCGCCCTGGCTCACCTACCTGCTCGCGCGTCTGCTGGTCCGGGTCCGCAGCATCGGTCTGCCCAATCTCGTCGCCGGGCGGACGTTCATTCCGGAACTCATCCAGCATCACGCCACGCCGGCCCGTCTGGCCGACCAGGCGCGGCGCATCCTCGACGATGCGTCCTCTTGCGAAGCGATGCGGGCCGAGATGGCCCGCGTGCGGGACCTGCTCGGGACGCCAGGGGCGTCGAGCCGCGCGGCGGAGGTGGTGCTCGGGCAGCTTCGCCGCCGGGAGGCGGGCGCGCGATGAAGTTGTACCTAAGATTACTGCAGTATTTGAGACCTTACTGGGTGCGCCTCATTGCGGCTGCTGTCTGCTCAGGGCTGGTGGCTGCCTTTACGGGCGCTTATGCCTGGCTCGTGCGTCCCGCTCTCGACGAGATCTTCATCAACAGGAACCCGACGTGGCTGATCCTCCTGCCGGTGGCGCTGATGGCCGTGTCGGTGCTCAAAGGGATCGCGAGCTATGGCCAGACCTATCTGATGGTCTACGTCGGAAGCCGCGTCGTGACCGACATCCGCCAGCAGCTCTTCAGCCACCTGATGAGGCTCCCGGTCGGCTTCCATCTCAAGAATCCGTCCAGCCGGATGATGTCCCGCGTCATCAACGACGTGAACTGGATTCAGAACGCCGTGTCCGGTGTCCTCAAGGATCTCTTCCAGCAAAGCCTGACGTTCCTCGTCCTGTTCGGCGTGGTGTTCTATCAGAATTGGCAGTTGACCCTGCTGTCGAGTGTCGTGATCCCGTTGTCAATCTATCCGATGGTCCGGTTCGGCAATCGGCTGAGGAGGATCGCCACGATCGGCCAAGAGCGAACGGCCGACATGTCCACAGCCTTGCAGGAGACGCTGACCGGCATCCGCATCGTGAAGGGCTTTACGCAGGAGTCCGCCGAAGATCGGCGTTTTGCGCGGCACAACGTGGCGTACTTGCGCTCCTTGATGAAGTCGACACAGGTCGCTGCCATCACCTCGCCCGTGCTGGAAGCGGTTGGGGTCATCGGAGTAGCCGGAATCATCTGGTATGGCGGCTCGCAGGTCATTCGGGGGACGATGACGCCGGGAACGTTCTTCTCCTTTCTCACGGCGGTGTTCCTGATGTACAACCCGATCAAGCGCGTGGCGACGTCCAACAATACGATCCAGCAAGCCCTCTCGGCAGCCGAGCGGGTCTTTGCCGTTCTGGATGTCGAGACCGAGGCAGCGACCGATACTGGCGTGCTTGGCCTCGACGGGGTGCGGACCTCGATCGAGCTGCGCAGTGTGTCCTTTCGCTACGACGGCGTCGAGACCTGGGCCTTGCGCGGTATTTCGCTGACGGTTCGTGCTGGCGAAGTGCTGGCTCTCGTGGGGAGCAGCGGCGCCGGCAAGACGACCCTCGTGAACCTCATTCCCCGCTTTTACGATCCGACGGAAGGGGCGATCCTCATCGACGGCGTGGACCTCCGCGAGATCCTCCTGGCCGCGCTCCGGCGGCAGATCGGGATCGTCTCGCAGGAGACCCTCCTGTTCGACGACACGGTGCGTAACAACATCGCCTACGGCAAGGACGAGATCAGCGACGAGGCCGTCATTGAGGCCGCCCGCGCGGCGTATGCCCATGAGTTCATCCTGAAGCTGCCGAACGGGTACGACACCCTGATCGGGGAAAACGGAGTGAAGCTTTCAGGCGGAGAACGCCAGCGTTTGGCCATCGCGAGGGCGTTGCTGCGCAATCCCCCCATCCTCATCCTGGACGAAGCCACCTCGTCGCTTGATACAGAATCGGAGCGCATGGTCCAGATGGCCTTGGCCAATCTCATGAAAAACCGGACCACCTTCGTGATCGCCCATCGGCTCTCCACGGTCCAGAGAGCCGACCGGATTGTCGTCCTGGCCGGAGGTCGTGTGGTCGAAATAGGCCGCCATGACGATCTCCTGGCGCGCGGAGGCACGTATCAAAGGCTCTATCAGATGCAATTCCTGGATCACGAGGACAATGACGTTAATCGTTAATCGTTATTCGTTAAACGGTCAAACCAAGAAGCCTTCACGATTAACGTATAACGAATAACGGCTTTAAAGAGTTATGTGGAATTGGCTGAAACTTACAATACTGCCCCCGATCGGCTATGCGCTGATCCGTGCGCTGGGGTGGACGTTGCGGATCCGCACGCTCCATGCCGAGCGCGTCCGGGCGTTCTGGGAGTCAGGCAGTGGCGTCATCATCGCTTTCTGGCACAGCCGCCAGCTCATGATGCCCCTGTGCTACGGAGGCTCACGGCTCCACGTCCTGATCAGCGAGCACCGCGACGGCGAACTGATCCATCGGATCGTGCGCAGGTTCGGCTTTGACGCCATCCGCGGCTCCACCACGCGCGGGGGCGCGCGGGCGCTCCGCCAGATGGCGCGGCTGGGGCGTGAGGGCTTCGATCTGGCGGTGACCCCGGACGGCCCGCGGGGACCCCGGTGCGTCGCGCAGCCCGGCGTGGTCGAGCTGGCGAAGCTGACGGGGCTTCCGATCACCCCGCTGACCTTCGCCGCCTCAAAAAAAAACTCTTCCGGAGCTGGGACCGGTTCGAAGTCCCGCTGCCGTTCAGCCGGGCCTGCTTTGCGTGGGGCGAGCCGATTTGGGTACCGCGCGACGCGGATCGCGTGCAGCTTGAAGCGAAGCGGGTGGAGGTGGAGACTGCGCTCAACAAGCTCGGCGACGAGGCGGATCACGCGGTCGAGGACGTTACTCGTTAACCGTTATTAACGAGCGGCTATGTTCTTTCTCTACAATCTTCTCCTGCTCCTGGCATCACCGGTGATTTTTGCGATCCTGCTGGCCAAGAAGCGATGCCGCCCGGGCCTGCGTCAGCGGCTGGGCTGGCTGCCCCGAGACTTGGTTGAAGGCCGTGATGGACGTCCGACGATCTGGGTGCATGCCGTGTCCATGGGTGAGGCCACGGCGGTGGTTTCTTTGGTCCAGCAGTTGAAGACGCGCTATCCAGCCGTCCGCGTGTTCGTGTCCACCGTCACCGAGACCGGCAAGGAAACGGTCCTGCGCCGGCTCGCCGGGCAGGCGGCGCACCTCTACTTTCCGCTGGACTTCCGCTGGTCGGTCCGGTCCGCCTTGCTGGCCGTACGCCCGAACCTGATCGTGGTGGTCGAGACGGAATTCTGGCCGAACTTCCTGCGCGAGGCGTCGGCGCGGCGGATCCCCGTCATCCTGGTGAACGGCCGGCTCTCAACCGACTCTTTCGCCGGGTATCGCCGGATCAGGCCGTTTTTTCGCCGCGTGCTGGCTGCGTTTACCCTTTGCGCCATGCAGACCGACCGCGATGTGGAGCGGATGATCCAGCTCGGCGTGGAGCCGAAGCGGGTCGTGCGGACCGGCAATCTCAAGTACGATCAGGTCGCCGCATCGGCGCAGGCGACCGCGGGGTTGCTCTCCAGGCAGGACCTCAGATTGGCGGGGGGCGAGGAGCTGCTTGTGGCGGGGAGCACCCATCCGAGCGAGGAGGAAGCGGTGCTGGGCTGTTACCGCCGTCTGCTCGACGTCGCACCGGCGTTGGTCCTGGTCCTGGCCCCGCGGCATATCGAGCGGACCGAGGACGTGGTCAAGGCTGTGCAATCGCACGGGTTCACCGCTGTGAGACGGACGAAGCTGCCCGGCGCCGGAGGCGCGCCCATCACCGGCCCGCGCGTCATCATTCTGGATACGCGGGGGGAACTGGCCACACTGTATCGGGACGCGACGCTGGTCTTCGTAGGGGGCAGCCTGGTGAACGTGGGCGGGCACAGCCCGCTGGAGCCGGCGGCCTGGGGCAAGGCTGTGGTCTTCGGCCCGCACATGGATCACTTTGCCGAGGCGGCGGAGCAGTTCCTCGCCTGCGGCGCGGGCGTGATGGTGCACGATACCGATGAGATGACGCAGGTCATGACAGCCCTCCTCATGGATCGCTCCCGTCTGGAAGCGATGGGCAAGGCCGCCTATCAACTCGTGCTGGAGAACCAGGGGGCGTTGGCGCGCACGGTGGCCTTGATTGCGCGCATCCTGGAGGGAGATGCGCGTTAAACGTTATACGTTAATCGTGAAGAGTAGGGACACGGCGCGCCGTGCCCCTACAGCCCATTTAACGTATAACGATTAACGATGAACGATTCACGAATAACGTCAATCCAACGGGCGGAACGCCTGCTCGCGGTAGGTAACCGGACACCGGGCGGGGTGCTCCTCGCGCCGCTGGTTCCGCTGGCGCACCTCTACGGGCTTGCGATGCGGGCAAGAGCCGCGCTCTATGCGCAAGGTCTGCTGAGACAGCAGGCCCTGCCCTGCCGAGTGATCAGCGTGGGCAATCTGACGGTCGGGGGGACTGGAAAGACGCCGGTCGTGATCGCGCTGGCGGCGGCATTGCGGGATCGCGGCCGGAAGGTCGGGGTCGTCAGCCGCGGGTACAAGCGGCGGAGCGGGATGTCCATTCTTGAAATCTCCGATGGGCGCACGGTACGAGGCCATCCAGAGGACAGCGGGGACGAGCCCTTCCTGATCGCCCAACGCTGTCCAGGCGTGCCGGTCGCGGTCGGTGCCGACCGCCCCCTGGTGGGCCGGTACCTGCTGGACGGCTTCGGCGTCGACACGCTGGTGCTGGACGATGGCTTTCAACACCTCGCTTTGCGTCGGGACGTGGATATCCTGGTCCTGGATGCGGGCGCACCGTTCGGCAATGGGTATCTGCTTCCGCGAGGACGGCTGCGCGAACCGCTCTCGGCCATGGAGCGTGCCTCGGCAGTGCTCGTCACGCGCGCCTCGCAGGCCCAGCGGTTGGACGAGCTCAAAGCCACTGTCCGCGCGGTGGCGCCGGCGGTGCCGATCTGGATCACGGATTTTGCACCGAGCGCGGTTGTGCAGGTCGGAGGCTCGGCCGCAGTGGAGCCGTCCGCGCTGAAGGGCGAGCGCGTGCTGGCCGTGAGCGGAATCGGCAACCCGGAGTCGTTTCGACGGCTCCTTGCGGCAGCCGGGGCCACGGTGGCGGATCATTGCGTCTTTCCTGACCATCACGCATACTCAGAGGATGATCTGGGGAGAATCCGTCGCTCGGCCGAGCTGGTGGGTGTGGACCGGATCGTCACAACGGAAAAAGATGCAGTGAAGCTGGCGCAGCTTGACGAGGTGAAGAATCGGAAGGTCGCGATGTGGGCGGTGCGGATCGACCTGCGGTGGATTGAAGGGCGAGAGGAATGGGAGCGGATGGTGTTGCAGGGATGAGGAAGCTTGTGACGGCCGGAGCCTGCTCTTGCTCAGACACTCCGGCTCGACCGCACTAAGCCTCTCATCTGCTCGGCTGCGGATCTCGTTCCGTCCAGAGCGTTGCTCGAACGGACCTTCGAACAGTCCTCGCCGTCCGCCTGGGGCGGACCGCATCTGTTCGGCAAGTGACGGTGGCCCGAGCCTCCGTGATTCGCACGCAGGCCCCGGCCGTCTCCCAAGAATTGGAAGTAGTGAGACTGCGAAGATTTTGCCATGCTGATTTCCGAGCGACAAATTGAGGATTTTGATACGAGGCTTAGGCACATTCGGCAAGAACTTTCGCGTGCTAGAGCTAGGAGTGAAGGTCAGAGATTCCTTGATCGGATGGATCGATCTCGCTCATGGCTCGATCGAGCCGCAACGGCTCTCAGAGACTATGATGATGAGCAAACTTTCATAGCTCTTTGGATTGCATTGAATGCCCTTTATGGTGTGCCGAAAGACCGTAAGTTAAAAGGTGAGGCGCCTGATGAATTGGAAAGGATCGGCGAATATATTGGACTTCTTAAGGATACAGACTCAGAAGCTCTAAGGTCTTGCCTTGCTCATGCGATTCGAAACGTGAATATTCGAGGGTTCCTTTCACTGCCGTATCTCATTGATGCCAATTGGACAGGCAACATAGAAGATTTCAAGAGAGGCCCGAAAGGTCCCAAGCGAGTTCTCGAATTGTATCGCGACGGTGAGGCTGGCAAGGTACTTGAAGCAGTTTTAGGAAGGATATACGTATTGCGAAAGCAGATTTTTCATGGCTGTGCGACCAACAATAGAGGGACGAATCGCGGGAGCTTATTCCCCAGCATTAAATTATTGGTGGTCATTGTCCCAGGCTTTTGGAATATCATGATGGAAGATGGGAACCATTTAAAGTGGGGAAAACTTCCCTATCCGCGAGCGACAGCGTAAGGCGGCAATGGTCATAGAACAGGAAGAAATGAAAGAAAGTATTAAATGGTCGGTAACTTATCCATTGTTTGATTCCAAAAACCATCTTGCCGTGCAAAGGAAACCAGGGGTTTATCGGATTCGCGCATTTACCCCAGGTGGAGAACCCCTGTCTATTAGCAGATTAGGTGGAATTGATCCGCTTGGAATCCTACACATTGGGAAGTCGAAAAATCTTGGAACGAGAATCCGAATGTTTCGTCAAGCGTCGGAGGGTCTAAAAGCTTCGCATCACGCTGGCTGTGAGTT
>VBOK01000192.1 GCA_005877565.1 Nitrospirota bacterium | reverse complement strand
CGAGACTTCGACAGAACAAGAAGCGCTTCGTCTCGAACGCTCACTTCACGAAGAGTATCGCAGAGAGCTTCTTGATCAGCCGCCGCTCGATGGCCAGTCTGGTCAAACGAGCGATTAGCAGAACGCTGCCATACGAGAAACGAGGGTCAAACAATGAGTACTCCAAAAGAAGAAGTTCGGAAGATGCTTGATCGCCTTCCGGATGATTCGTCGTTTGAGGACATCCAGTACCACATCTACGTTCGGGAAAAAATCGAGCGTGGTTTGAAAGACATTGCTGAGGGTCGAGTCCTGAGCCAGGCGGAAGTCGAGCGAAGGATGGCTAAGTGGCTTGGGAAGTAAAATGGACCGAATCCGCTGCAAACGATCTCGATGCGGTTGCCGAACACATAGCCAAAGATTCGCCGAACTACGCCGCATCACTTGTTTGTGAAACGCGCGATGCCGTACGCTCTTTGGCGCATTTGGCGGATCGCGGACGTATTGTGCCCGAATGGGAAGATGTGAACATCCGTGAGTTGTTCGTTGGTAATTATCGGGTGCTCTATCAGGTGACGGAACAGATCGTGTACGTTATTGGGTTTATTCATGGCGCGCGCGACTTGCGTGCGCTTTGGAAACGGGAAAGGCGTCTCCCTTCGGGGAGTTAACCAATGGACGCGCGTCGTATTGCAAAGCTGACCAAGCCCGGCGCGGTGAAGCGGATCCTGGTCCGAGGCACGAACTGGATCGGCGACGCGGTCCTGACGACGCCGGCGCTCATGGCCATCCGGAAGGGCTTCCCGAAAGCGAAAATCGCCCTGCTCGTCAAGCCCGCGATCGCCGAGCTCCTGCACCACTACCCAGCGGTGGACGAGATCGTGCTGTACCGCGACCCGGGGCCACACGCCGGTCTCGGCGGCAAGCTGACCTTGGCGCGGCTCTTGCGCCGCGGGCGGTACGATCTGGCGATCCTGTTGCAGAATGCCTTCGAAGCCGCGGCGATCACAGCGCTGGCCGGCATTCCCAATCGCTACGGGTATGCGACCGATGGACGCTGGTTCCTGCTTACCCATCGGGTCCCGCTGACTTCGAAGATCCGGCGCAGGCATCAAGCGCACTACTATCTGGAGCTGCTCCGTCCGTTGGGGATTCCGGTCGAGCCGGAACCGCCGACGCTCCGGACGACGCCGGGCGAAGATGCCGAAGCGATTGAGCACCTGCGCGCGTTCGGGGTGGATCCCAAGAAGTTCCTGATTGGGCTGAACCCTGGGTCCATCTATGGCACTGCCAAGCGCTGGCTGCCGGAACGGTTTGCCGAGGTGGCGGATCGGGTGGCCGCTGAGCATGGTGGCGTGGTCTTGATCTTCGGCGGGCGCGGGGAGGAGGAGCTGGGCGCCGCGATCGCCGGCAAGATGACGGCACCTACACTTGTGCTGTCCGGTCGGACCACGGTGCGGCGACTGATGGCTTTGATCAAACCGTGCCGGCTGTTCATCACGAACGATACCGGTCCCATGCATATCGCGACGGCGTTCGGCGTGCCGACGGTGGCGATCTTCGGGCCGACCGATCCCGCGACCACGTCGCCGTTCGGGTCCCGCCACGAACTCGTTCGTCACCCCGTGGACTGCTCGCCGTGCCTGTTGCGGGAATGCCCCATCGATCACCGTTGCATGCAGGGAATCAGTGTTGAGATGGTCCATGCGGCGGCGATGCGGCAGACTGGAACGAGGAGTGCGTCGGAGAACGAATCCGTGCCAGTGGTCTACCTGGATCGCGATGGGACGCTCAACTTCGATCCCGGCTATCTCAACGAGCCCGAGCAGCTCCGGCTCCTGCCAGGAGTCGGCCCGGCCGTCGCGCGCTTAAATCGCGCTGGCTTCAAGACGGTCGTGCTGTCCAACCAGTCGGGGGTGGCGCGGGGCCTCATCACGCAGGACCAATTGGAGGCGATTCACCAGCGGCTGCGAGAGTTGCTCGCGGAGGACGGCGCGTGGCTGGATGGGATCTTCATCTGTCCGCACCACCCGGACGAAGGGTGCATCTGCCGCAAGCCCGCGCCCGGACTGGTTCACCGCGCGCTGCAGGAACTAGGCGTATTTCCCGGCAATGCAATCGTGATCGGCGACAAAGCCACTGACGTAGAGTTGGCACGGAATGTTGGCGCCCTCGCAGTCTTTGTCCGGAGCGGGAGTGCGCCCGAGGAGGAGCAGGCGCGGATGGCCGCGCGGGGCCTCGCGCCGGACTATGTGGCTCGCGATCTGACGGAGGCGGTCCGGTGGATCCTTGAGACCGTGAACACGCAAGAGACGTTAAACGTTAATCGTTAAACGTAGATGGCCAAAACCATGACATATCTGCTGAAGATTAACGTATAACGAATAACGATGGATTTTTCACGTATCTTGATCATAAAGCCCAGTTCGTTGGGCGACATCGTGCATGCCCTGCCGACGGTGGCCGCCCTGCGGCGGCGGTTTCCATCGGCCAGGATCACCTGGCTCGTAAAGCGCGAGTGGGCAGCGGTGCTGGAGGGCAATCCCCACCTCGACGCGGTGCTGGCGCTGGACCTGTTGCCGAAGGACTGGCCGGCGGCGTGGCGGGCGGTCCGCGCTGGCCGCTTCGATACGGTGCTGGACCTGCAGGGGCTGTTGCGGAGCGCATTGTTGGGATGGATCTCCGGCGCCCCGGTCCGGATCGGGTTTGCCAACGGCCGGGAAGGCAGTCCCTGGTTCTATACGGAGCGCGTGCCCGTCCCCTCTCTGTCCATGCATGCAGTGGATCGCTATCTGATCACTGCCAAATACCTGGGTGCGGATCCCGGCGAAGTCGAACCGTCCGACTTTCCCCTGCCGCATGACGCGCAGGCCGAGGCGCGGATCGAGGTGCTCTTAGCCGCGGCAGGCGTTCAGGCGGGCGCTACGCTCGTTGCGATAAATCCTTCGGCTCGCTGGGATACGAAGCGGTGGCTGTCCGAATCGTTTGCGACGGTCGGCGACCGACTCCAGCAGAATGGAGCCGCCCGTGTGGTGCTGATAGGCGGGCGTGACGAGCGGCACGTTGGAAAGCAGGTGATGCGTGCCATGCGGACTGCGCCGATCGATTTGATGGGACAGACGACGCTGAAGGAATTGATCGCGCTTCTGCGGCGCGCGCGACTGCTCGTCACGAACGATTCTGGCCCCATGCACCTGGCAGCGGCCGTCGGCACGCCGGTGATCGCCCTGTTTGGCCCGACCGATCCGGCCAGGACCGGGCCCTATGGAGTCGGCCATACCGTGCTGCGAAGCGGCGTGCCTTGCAGTCCGTGCTTCAGCCGGTGCTGTACTAATGCTATCGAGCTGGAATGCCTCACGTCGATCCGACCTGAGAATGTGATCGAGGCAGCCATGCATTTGTTGGAACAACCGTTAAACGTACAAAACTCTTTGCCACTTTTGTTCAGGTCCTACGAATAACGATTAACGAATTGGAGGCCCAGTTATGGCGATTGACAAGGAATTGCTAGCGATCCTCGCATGCCCCAAGTGTAAAGGGGACATCGCGCTCAATGAGAAGGGCGACGGGCTGGTCTGCCGGGCCTGCAAGCTGATGTACCCGATCAAGGACGACATTCCGGTGATGCTCATTGATGAGGCGATCAAGCTGTCGTGAATGTCCTACTCGTCAGGCCGGACGGCATCGGGGATGAGATCCTCTCGCTCCCTGTGGCGACGGCATTGCGCCGTATGATGCCGGGCGCGCGGCTGAGTTTTCTTTCCAGCGCCTATGCTGCTCCGGTGCTAGCGCACCATCCGGATCTCGACGAAGTGCTGACGGTAACGGGGCAGGAACGACTGGGCGAGTTGGTCCGGCTGTTCAAACGGAATGTGGACGCGGCGATCTTTCTCAAGCCCTTCCGCCGGCTCATGACGGCGGCCTGGCTGGCGCGCGTGCCGCTGCGCGTCGGCACTGGGTATCGCTGGTACTCCTTTCTGCTCAACCGGCGAGTCTACGAGCACCGTAGCGATTTCTCCCGTCATGAGAGTGCCTACAATCTGGGGTTACTCCGCGGACTGGGGCTTTTCCCTGGAGAGGTCACGCCGCCGCGCTTGGTCGTGACCGATAAGGAACGGGAATGGGGGCGATCATTGTTAGGCGAGTCCTCCCGCCTTCGCGTAGTTGTCCATCCAGGCGGATTTTCCAGTCGCCTCTGGAAGCCAGTCCACTACCGCAATCTCGTCCTACATCTGGCCCAAGCAGGGCGCGAGGTGCTGTTGACGGGGAATGCGGCGGAGCGGGACAAGTTCCGGATGGAGGCTGGGATTTCGCAATGGCCCAATGGAGTGAGAGATCTAATGGGGACGTTGACGATTCGGCAATTGATGGCGGTGATCACCGAGAGTCATGCAGTCGTATCCTTGGCCACAGGGCCAATGCATCTCGCCGCCGCGCTGGGTATCCCGACGGTCAGCATTTTTGACCCACGCCGGAACAATTCGCCGACCCGTTGGCAGCCCTTGGGCACGGGTGTGGTGCTCAAGCCCGAGGTTCCGACCTGCGAGAAGTGCATCTACGAGGCGTGTCCCTACTGGGACTGCCTGGACCGGATCACAGTGGAGACCGTAGAGCAACAGGTCACACAGGCGCTGGCGCGCGCGCTTCCCATCCAGGTGGTTCATGTCTAAGCTCTCGGCTTACGTCCTCACCTTTAACGAGGAAGCGAAGATCCGAGACGCCCTCGACAGCATCGTCTGGGCCGATGAGATCGTAGTCCTTGATTCCCACAGCACCGACCGCACCGAGCAGATCTGCCGGGAGTACACCGACAAGGTCTACCAATGCGACTTTGCCGGCTTCGGGAAGCTCCGCAACCGCGCGCTGGAGCTGGTGACGCACGACTGGGTGCTGAGCATTGATGCCGACGAGCGCGCGACGGACGAGCTGCGCGAGGAGATTCAGGCCGAGCTCGCCAGCGGGCCACGGGCTGATGCGTTCTTTGTGCCGCGGAAGAATTTTTTCCTGGGACGCTGGATCCGGCACTGTGGCTGGTACCCGGACTACCGCCAGCCGCAATTTTTCAACAAGCACCGGCTGCGATACCGGGATGACCTCGTACATGAAGGCTTCGACGTGATGGGCCGGGCTGATTACCTGCGCGGCCATGTCTTGCAGTACCCGTTCCGCGACCTCGGCGAGTATCTGCGGAAGATGAGTCGCTACTCGACGCTCATGGCAGAGCAGATGGCTTCCCGTGGACGGCGGTTCCATGTGCATCAACTGGTCACACACCCCATCTTCACCTTCATCAAGATGTACGGGCTGCGGCAGGGGTTTCGGGACGGGATGCCAGGCTTGATCCTGTCGCTGCTCTATGCCTATTACACGTTCGTGAAGTACGCGAAGCTCTGGGAGCGGGGACGAGCGTCGGCATGAGAGGAGGCAGTAGGGCATGAAAGGCGTGATTCTGGCGGGCGGACTCGGCACTCGGCTCTATCCGCTGACCAAGGTGACGAACAAGCACCTGCTGCCGGTGTACGACAAGCCGATGATCTACTACCCGATCCAGACGCTCGTGAACGCGGACATCCGGGACATCCTCCTGGTCACCGGGGGGAACAGCGCTGGTGATTTCCTACGGCTGCTGGGCAACGGGAAGGAGTTCGGCTTGCAGCACCTGAACTACACCTATCAGGACGGAGAAGACGGCATCGCGGCGGCGCTGAGCCTGGCCGAGT
>VBOK01000191.1 GCA_005877565.1 Nitrospirota bacterium | reverse complement strand
AGGCGGCCCGCTATGGGCTCAACGTGGGGGATGTGCAGACTTTGATCACCTCGGCCATCGGCGGTGAAAATGTGACGACGACGGTCGAAGGACGCGAACGGTATCCGGTCAGTGTCCGTTATAAGCGCGAGTTACGGGACGATCCGGAGCGGCTCAAGCGGGTGCTGATCCCCACGCCCTCGGGGGCGCAGATCCCGCTGGGGCAAATCGCGGAGATCGTCGTCACCAAAGGGCCGCCGTCCATCTCCGATGAAGGTGGCGCCTTAGCTGGTCTGATCTCGGTGTCGGTCAGTGGCCGTGACCTGCGTGGTTATGTCGAGGAAGCCAAGCGGGTGGTCAGCCAACGGATCACGCTGCCTCCCGGGTATAGCCTGCTTTGGACCGGCCAGTACGAGCATCTGGTTCGGGCCGAGGAGCGGATGAAGCTGGTGGTGCCCGTGACGCTGGGTCTCATTCTGTTGCTGCTGTATCTGAATTTTCGGTCCCTCGCTAAGTCGCTGATCGTGCTTCTGTCCGTTCCTTTCGCCGTGATCGGGGCGATTTGGTTTCTGCACCTGCTCGGCTACAACCTGAGCGTGGCGGTTTGGGTAGGAATCATCGCGCTGGCCGGCGTTGCGGCGGAGACCGGCGTGATCATGCTGGTCTATCTCGATGAGGCCTTCGAACGGCGCGTGCGCGAGGACCTGATGAGGACGCGCCAGGACCTCTATGAAGCGATCTTGGAGGGCGCCGCGCAACGGGTGCGGCCCGTGATGATGACCGTCTCGGCAATCATCGGAGGCTTGCTCCCGATCATGTGGACGACCGGCACGGGCGCGGACGTGATGAAGCGCATCGCCGCGCCGATGATCGGCGGCATGGTCACCGCAACCGTGCTCACGCTGCTAGTGATCCCCGTCCTCTACGCGCTATGGCGCTGGAGAGAGGTCAAGCGCCTCACGTAGCCGGCTTACGGCTTAAGCTGGTTAGCGATTTCGGACAGATCCTTCGGATACAGCGCAATCTCAATGCGGCGGTTTGCCGTGCGTCCTTCCTCCGTGTCGTTGCTGGCTATGGGTTTCGTGTCGGCATACCCGACTGCCAACAGGTTGGCTCGGTCCACCCCGCCTTCTTCTATCAGATAACGAACGACGCTCGTGGCGCGGGCCGTGGACAGCTCCCAGTTGGTCTGGAATCGCTCTTTGAGCTTGACTCCTATCGGCACATTATCGGTGTGCCCCTCGATCCTGATTTGCTTGTCGGTCACATTCTTCAGGATATCACTGACCTGCTTGAGCACCTTGAGACCGGACGGCTTTACCCTGCTCTGACCTGAGTCAAAGAGAACGCGATCCACCATGTTGATCGTCAACCGATCCCTGACCTGCTTGATCTTAATGTCGCCCTTTGCGATTTCGGCTTCCAACGACTTGGTCAGCTCCTCGTGCGTCCGGGTCAATCGCTGGATCTCAGCCTCCTTGGCAGCGCGCTCCTGCTCCAGGCGAGCCTTGTCCGCCGCTTCGGCCTTGAGCTGTTCGCTCTGCTGCTGGATCTCGGCCTCCTTGGCAGTTCGCTCCTGCTCCAGGCGAGCCTTCTCCGCCGCTTCGGCCTTGAGCCGTTCGTTGAGATCCTGATCTCGCTCCGAGAGCTGCTTGACCAGATCGTTGGCGCGTGCCGTCTCGGTTTCGAGTTCACCGGCGCGTTTCTGAAGCTTCGCAATCTCTTCTTGGGCCGTCGTCGTCCCGTTCATGAGCTCCGCGACGCGGGCGTTTACATCAGCCAGTTGTTTCTGAAGACGGTCCGCCTCGGCAGCCGCCTGCTTCTTAGAACTTTCGAGCGTCTTGCGCGCCTCCGCAAGCTCAGCCAGTGTCTTTTCGTGCGTTCCTGAGCTGACACATCCGGTCACCAGCGCGGCACATATGACTACTCTCGTAACTGTGCAGATATTCATGGTGTCCCTCCTTGGTCGCCTTAGATATGATCTGATCATGGCAGATGTCAAGCCGGTAATCCTGTGACAGTGCGCAGGGTATATGCAAAAGCAATGCCGATTCAAGACGAGGCGGTTGCCTTTTGTTGGTTTGTGCCGAATAAGCGTCACATAGGCTCCTAGACCAGCTTTTGATCTCCGCGAAAATCTATTGACGATCGGATTTTGTTACAATGCGTCCCCCAGCATGGCGAACACACACCCGCATGTGCACCAGATCAATGTCTCCGACGGGGGCGTGCCGAAGTTGCCGGTGCCAAAAGCCTACATCACTGTCCAGGGGGTCGCAGGCGACCGCCAGCGGAGCGTCCAGTACCACGGCGGGGCGGATCGAGCGCTCTGCCTGTATGCGCTGGAAGTCATCGAAGCTCTGCGGGCCGAGGGCCATGCGGTCGCCCCTGGATCCTGCGGGGAGAACCTGACACTTGCCGGACTGGACTGGGTCCGGCTCAAACCTGGGGACCGCTTGCGCATCGGCCCCGACGTGCGGCTGGCGGTGACGAGCTACACCCATCCCTGCAAGAACCAGACGCTGTGGTTCAAGGATGGGGATTTCATGCGGATTTCCCAGAAGAAGCATCCGGGGTGGAGCCGGCTTTATGCGCGGGTGCTGGCTGAAGGCATGGTGCAGCCGGGGGACACGGTGACAGTGGAGGAGGGTAATGGAGCGGGTGCTTGAACCGGAATTGATGGACGACCCTGAGCAGGCCCTGGCCTACGCCCGCGCCGACTTCGAAGAAGAGAACCAGGGATTCGTCGATCGGTTCGTGGAGTTCTACCCGGAATTCATGGCTGGGCATGCGCTGGATCTGGGCTGCGGGCCCGCCGACATCCCGATCCGGCTTACGCGCAGGCTCCCTGAGTGTCGGATCACCGGCGTGGACGGCTCGGCGCCCATGATCGCTATCGGCCTGGAGGCAATCCGCGCGGCAGGCCTATCGGATCGCATCACGCTGCGGTGCGAGCGGTTCCAGGACACGGTTCTTCCGGAACGGGCCGACGCCGTGGTTTCGAACAGTCTCCTCCACCATGTCCCCAACCCGTTGCAGTTCTGGTATGCGGTCAAGAAACTGGCCCAGCCCGGCGCCGTGGTGCTGGTGATGGACCTGCTCCGACCCGAGTCGTCCGAGGCGGCACAGGCCATCGTGGACAAATACGCCGCGGATGAGCCGGTGATCCTCCGGCGCGATTTCTATAATTCCCTGCGCGCTTCCTTCACCGAGGACGATGTAGCGGCCCAGTTGGCCGAGATGAATCTGACCCGGCTTCTCATCGATGTCCCGGACGATCGCCACTGGATCGTCGGCGGCCGGCTTACCTGAGGAAGGCGCGATGCAACAATTCTGGTCGGTCCTCGCTATTGTCGTGATGTCCTGGCCCTCCGTCTCTTCGGCCTTCACGCTGGAGTTCTCCGCGGAGCAGACAGTCCGGAAAGGCGCGCAGTCGATGAGGGGGAAGATTTACTTTCAACCTGATCGGTGGCGAGTGGAGATGGCGAGCCCCGACGGCCCCAAGGTCGCCATCCATCGCCTGGATAAGGCGGTCACGTGGCTGTTGCTGCCGAACAAGACCTACGTGGAGCTACCCTTCCGATTCGATCAGATAACGCAGGTGGCGCCGAAGCTTGAGGGCGAGGTGGGACGCAAGCGCGTAGGCAAGGAGCAAGTGGGGGGACGCCCAACTGAGAAGTATGAGGTCACGGTTGAGGTGAATGGCAGGAAGCAGATCATGTACCAGTGGGTCGCCCAGGACATCCAGTTCGCAATGAAAACAGCCAGCGCCGACGGAAGTTGGGAGAGTGCTTACGCCTATGTCAATCTGGGCAAGCAACCCGCCTATCTCTTCGAGATTCCGGCAGGCTACACAAAGGTGCCGATGCAGCGCTGAGTTCTTCTCTAACACTCGCCTTGCGCTCCGCACTGGCGCAAGGTACGCTATAATTTATGTAATTAAGGTTGGTTCTGCGGTAAGCGCGTTGTACACGAGGCGTCCCCATGCCCACCCTGCATATTCGCACGACTCCTCCAGGGCCCCGCGCCCGGACACTCCTACGACGGTGTGAACGGTACGTCGCTCCTTCAGCCACGCAGGCCTATCCGCTTGTCGTAGACCACGCGGCCGGATGCCACGTCTGGGATGTGGACGGGAACTGCTACCTGGACTTCACGGCGGGCATCGCGGTCAGCGCCACCGGACACGGTCACAAGCAGGTGGTCGGCGCGATTACGGCCCAGGTTGACCGGCTCATCCATTTTTCCTTTGCGGACTTCTATTATCCGTCCTATGTCCGGATGGCCGAACGGCTGGCCGAGCTGGCGCCCGGTCGTGAGCCCAAGCAGGTGTTTCTCTGCAATTCGGGCGCGGAGGCGATCGAGGCCGCGATCAAGGTGGTGCGCCATGCGACACGGCGGCCGTACATCCTTGCCTTCTACAACGCCTTCCACGGGCGCACACTCGGAGCCCTCTCCCTGACTGCCAGCAAGCCGGTCCAGCGCCGGGGGTTTGCGCCGTTGCTGCCTGGCGTCTTTCATGCGCCGTACCCCGACCCGCACCGAAGCCGCGGCGACGATCCAGCCGAGGAGTGTCTGGACCATATCGAGAACGTTTTATTCCGCACCGTGCTGCCGCCGGAGGAGACGGCTGCCATCTTCGTCGAGCCGATTCAGGGCGAAGGCGGGCTGATCGTGCCGCCGGACCATTTCCTGACCGGGCTTCGCCGCCTATGCGATCGCCACGGGATTTTGCTGGTGGACGACGAGATACAGGCAGGCATGGGGCGCACCGGCAAGTTCTTCGCGATCGAACATGCGGGCGTGGCGCCGGACGTCATCTGCTTGGCCAAAGCGGTGGGCGGCGGCTTGCCGCTGGGTGCCGTGATCGCCCGCAAGCGGGTCGTGTCGTGGGAGAGGGGCTCGCACACTTCCACTTTCGGCGGCAACCCGGTGGCCTGCGAAGCGGGTCTGGCCACCATCGAGGTGATCGAAAAGGAAGGGCTCATGCGGAACGCCGCCGAGCAGGGCGCGTATATCCAGAAGCGCCTGCGCCAGTTGCAGCAGCGGTGCCGGTCGATTGGCGACGTGCGCGGCCGCGGCCTGATGATCGGCGTGGAGTTCGTGCGCAACCGGCGGACCAAAGAGCCGGCGGAACGCCAGCGCGACCACGCCGTGCAGGAAGCCTTCCGGCGCGGGCTCCTCCTGCTCGCGTGCGGCAGGAACGTGATCAGGATCAGCCCCCCGCTGTCCATCACTCGCGAGGAAGTGGGTCAGGGGCTGGGGGTCCTGGAAGAGGTGCTGTCATGAAGACACTGGTGAAGAACTTTATCGGAGGCAAGTGGGTCGGGGCCCATGCGGGGCGGACCTTTGACAGCCGGGATCCGGCCACCGGCGAGGTGGTCGGGCGGTGCGTGGATTCGGGACCGGAGGACATCGACGAGGCGGTGAAGGCCGCGACCGAGGCCTTCGAGTCATGGCGGAGGATGCCCGCCCCTCGGCGCGGGGAAATCCTGTTCCGCGTCGCCGAGCGGCTGGTGCGGGACAAGGAGACTCTGGCGCGCACCGTGACCCGCGAGATGGGGAAGGTGCTGGCCGAGGCGAAGGGGGACGTGCAG
>VBOK01000032.1 GCA_005877565.1 Nitrospirota bacterium | reverse complement strand
GCCCTCTTCGAGTCTCCCTCTCTCACGGGGCATCTGGGTGCACTCGCTCGTGACTCTGTTGAGAGGGCCTCGGCTGTCTTCCTCTACGATGGGTTTTGAATATTTTCAGTGGGTATCCTGCACCCACCTGACGAAGTAAATTTTAATGGGGGCACAACAAGCGCTGACGATAAGAATACAGTCGCTGCGACCAGCACCAAGAGCCTCGTTGAGTTTCTGGTCATATCAGTGCTGTCCGAGAGTCAGGGCTCCTTTTACCTGGCCTCGCATGATCGCCTCTTACTCAGGAAGAGAACAGCGGGTAGATACCGGAATCTAACGAGGGTAAAGCAGTGTACGATCTAAAACGGGACCAGTGTGGGCCTTGAATGCACACAGGCTACTTTTCTAAAGATTCAAGGTCGTTCATTGGGCCCTACGGCGTGCCCCACTTAAAATTTAGACAGTGGTACCAAACTGGGAGGTCTCCGAATTAGCTGAGTGTTGGTTATATTGCCGAGACTTCTGTCCTCGGTAGCCCAAATCGGATGGTTCGCAAATCGTACGGTTGGGGACCCGATTGTGCTCATTTTGTGCTCAACGCCACCACACTCCAGCTCATTCCACAGCACTCCAGCCCAAATTGCCGTTTCGCATAAAGTGTTGCTGGAATAGGCTGGAAGGAGGTGGAGTGAGTTGGAGTTGGGTCGTGGGAATGCACTCTTAATCAACGGGCCGCAGGTTGCCAAGGCGAGGGGCGCGGGTTCCTAATCCGCATCTCGCGGTCACAGAATCCGGCCTCTTTTATGAGAGATTCAGTGTTTGAATCCAGTGCCCAGATTTTTCAGCTTGGGGGAGCCGAACAGGACTCGAACCAGCATCTTCCTTCTGCTGAAAGCTACTCCCGGTTTTGCTCCCGATTGCAAATCTTCCGCCATCGCCGTCTGTCGCAAGGAAATGGCGACAAACCATTGTTTTTATGCAGGCGGCGTCGTAGTCTTTCGTTGTGTGTCATTACTGGTCGTATCGAGTTCGGACGTTCTGCAAAACTGCGATGCGGCGGTTCGATCCCGCCTGGCGCCTCCACCCCTCACTTGCTTCAAGAGGGGAGCGGCTTGTTTTCTGTCTTCAGAAAAGCTGCCTGAGCTGTCCCCTTTTTCATGCCTCCCGTCTCAGGGATTCTCTCACCAGATAATCAGGTTCTTACCTGATTCCGGTAAGACCGCATCATCCACATGCTGTCAGTCACTGGTGAGAAGATTCTGCGGTGGGCATTGCCGAGATATCGTGAGCACCCCAAAGCCGCCAGGACTCCTTCTGGCCTTCGGGGTTCCCGTTGGGGGCTGGTCACGCTGACGTTTCACTCAGAAGGGGTCATCATGGCGCGTCATCTGAGATTGAGCATTTTGGCCGTGAGCCTGGGACTGACGCTACTGGGCCGCCTAGCTATGGCCGATTCCGGTTGGTTCTGGCAGAACCCGCGGCCCCAGGGGAATTGGCTCTATGCAACTGCGGCGGTGGACGCCAACACCGTGTTCGCGGTGGGCGCAGCGGGCACGATCCTGCGTACCACCGACGGGGGCGCTAGCTGGAGCTTCCAGTCCATCGGCGGCGCGAGCCAGTGGCTCTCTGGCGTCTCCTTCACCGACGCCAACAATGGCACAGCAGTGGGCGGTGCGGGCACGATCCTGCGCACCACCGACGGCGGTGTCACCTTGCGCACCACCGATGGGGGCGCCACCTGGACACCCCAGGTCAGCGGCACGACCAAGAACCTCCGCGGCGTTTCCTTCACCGCCGCCGCCACGGGCACAGCGGTGGGCGAAGACGGCACGATCGTGCACACCATCGACGGGGGCGCCACCTGGACACCCCAAGCCAGCGGCACGTTCCAGACCCTCACAGGCGTCTCCTTCACCGACGCCAACAATGGCACAGCAGTGGGCGGTGCGGGCACGATCGTGCGCACCACCGACGGGGGCGCCACCTGGACACCCCAGGCCAGCGGCACGAGTGTTTCGCTCTTTAGCGTCTCCTTTACCGACGCCACCACGGGCACGGCGGTGGGAGTGTCGGGCACGATCCTGCGCACCACCGACGGGGGCGCCACCTGGACACCCCAGGCCAGCGGCACGGGTGTTTCGCTCAAGGGCGTCTCCTTCACGGACGCCGCCACGGGCACGGCGGTGGGAGTGGACGGCGCGATCGTGCACACTATCAACGGGGGCACCACCTGGACACCCCAGGAGTTTAGCGTCACGACCGCGGACCTTAACTGGGTCTCCTTTACCGACGCCAGCACGGGCACGGCGGTAGGAGTGGACGGCACGATCGTGCGCACCACCGACGGGGGTGCCACCTGGATGCCTCAAGTCAGCGGCACGAGCCAGTGGCTCTTTGGCGTCTCCTTCACCGACGCCAACAATGGCACAGCAGTGGGCGGTGCGGGCACGATCGTGCGCACCACCGATGGGGGTGCCACCTGGATGCCTCAAGTCAGCGGCACGAGTGTTTCGCTCTTTAGCGTCTCCTTCACCGACGCCAACAATGGCACAGCGGTGGGCAGTGCGGGCACGATCCTGCGCACCATCGACGGCGGCGTTACCTGGATACCCCAGGTCAGCGGCACGAGCGACGCGCTCTTTGGCGTCTCCTTCACCGACGCCAACAATGGCACAGCGGTGGGCCAGGCGGGCACGATCCTGCGCACCATCGACGGCGGCGTCACCTGGACACCTCCGGGGTGTGATCCTGCACACCACCAATGGGGGCGTTACCTGGACACCCCAGACACCCCCGGCCAGCGGCCTGACGCAATTCTTCTACGCGGTCTCCTTCACCGACGCCCTCAATGGCACAGTGGTGGGAGAGTCGGGTGAGTTCCTGCGCACCACCGACGGGGGCGCCACCTGGATACCACAGGCCAGCGGCACGTACAAGGGCCTCCTCGGGGTCTCCTTCACCGATTCCAACACGGGCACGGCGGTGGGATGGAGTGGCACGATCCTGCGCACCAGGACGGGTGGTGAACCCGTCGCGCTGCCTAACTAGACAACGCTTGAAGCGCGCGAGAAGCGGTGTGCAACGGTATTAGAGCGGTCCGTGGTTGATCGCCCACAGCAGGGCGACGCGGCAGATCGCAAGCGGCGCAGTGTCGGCGCAGATCACGACCTTGTTCAGCAGCTTGGTGTTGATGACGCAGTACCAACACTCGGTCCCCTCGGGGTAGCCGAGCGAGGCGAGGTTCTGGTGCTTGTGCTTGAAATGTGGCGCGCCGAAGTAGGCCCCATCTTTGTGGATCATGGTTTCGACCACCGTCCAGGCGGCCGCGATGTCAGTGGAGTAGGGCGGGATCGACTCTCCCGGCTTGAGCCCCATCACCGTTTCCGCGATCAGTCTGTCCAGCTCGCGGCCCGCTTCGATCTTGGCCGGATCGATCATAGGGGGTAGAGTCTAGCACACCCTGACGGGTGTTCTGACAAGCAAGCATTGACGCTGATGCTTCGGGGGTGATAGAGTCCTTCCCCAACTGTCACCAAGGAGCCCAGCAGGATGGCCGTTCCCGTCTCCCAGATGTTCACCGTCGCGACGTACGTGCTGACCCAGAAGCTCAAGGGGGTCAAGCGGTACCCGCTCGTGCTGATGCTGGAACCCCTGTTTCGCTGCAATCTCGCGTGCGCCGGATGCGGGAAGATCCAGTACCCCGATCACGTTCTGGACAAGCGCCTGACGCCGGAACAATGCTGGGCGGCAGCGGAAGAGTGCGGCGCGCCGATCGTGAGCGTCCCCGGCGGGGAGCCGCTCATCCACCCGGAAATGCCTCTCATCGTGAAGGGGCTGGTCGAGCGCAAGAAGTACGTCTATCTCTGCACAAACGCCATTCTGCTGGAGCGTAAGCTCGACGACTACACCCCGTCCAAGTATCTGACGTTCAGCATCCACATGGATGGGCTCCGGGAAGAGCATGACATGGCGGTCTGCCGGGACGGCGTCTATGACGTGGCTGTCCGGGCGATCAAGGCGGCCCTCGCACGCGGGTTCCGGGTCACGACCAATACAACTTTGTTCAACGATGCCGCTCCCGAGCGTGTGAGGAAGTTCTTCGACGCAATGATGGAGCTGGGCGTCGAAGGGATGATGATCTCGCCGGGGTACAGTTACGAGAAAGCGCCCGACCAGAAGAACTTCCTCAAGCGGCAGCGGACGCGGGCGGTGTTCTCGCGCATTCTGCACGAGCCCAAGAAGCACTGGCGGTTCAACCAGTCGCCGCTCTTTCTGGACTTCCTCATGGGCAAGGTGGATTACCAGTGCACGCCGTGGGGCAACCCCACCTACAACATCTTCGGCTGGCAGAAGCCGTGTTACCTCCTCCAAGACGGCTACACCGCGACCTTCAAGGAGCTCATCGAGGGCACGAACTGGGATCACTACGGGACCGGACGGAACGAGAAGTGCGCCGACTGCATGGTCCACTGCGGCTATGAAGCGTCGGCCGTGCACGATACGTTCAGCACCATCCGAGGATTTGGCCGAACCGTCGTGGCGACGCTGATGCCGACCGCCCGCTAGTTGTTTGCTCATTGTGCCTGACGCTCAGCCCCACAACACCAGTGCCCCTTCCGTTGAAGGCCGGATCTTCCGGCCGGCGAACGAAGCAGAGCTGCGAGAAGCTGTCGAGCTCGCCTTCGACTACCGCGGCGATGTGACGCTGGAACTGACCTCCGGACAAAAGATCAAGGGGTACATTTTCAATCGCAAGGCGTTGGCTTCGCCGCCGTTCCTGCAGATCTTTCCCCAGGGCCAGCCCGGCGAGCTGAAGATTTCCTACGCTGACATCGTGGCGATCGCCTTTACCGGCGAAGACACCGCGTCCGGGAAGTCCTGGGAGGCCTGGGTCAAAAAGAAGGAATCGGAGCGCACGGCGGAAGCCGCGCGCATCGCGGCGGAAGCCCAGGCCCGCGGCCACTTGTAATCCACTCCGTCTCCGAGAGGCCTCCAGCGGTGATGGCCGACGACAGCACAGCTTCCCGCACCCGCTCCCTTGAAGACATCCTCGCGCGCGGCTATACCGTCAACACCTTCGAATACCTCCGGCAGGGCTGGGAGGCCTTTACGGACAATCCGGTTGGGTTTCTCGGATTCACGCTGGCGTTGACGTTTGCCTCACAGGCCGTCCCGCTGCTGGCGCCCGTCGTCGGGCAAGTGCTCAGCATCATGATCCAGGTCGTCATGTTCGCCGGGTTGGCCATCGTCACGTGGAAGCATCCCAGGGACGGGAACGCGGCGTTCCGCGATTTTTTCCCAGACTGGACGACGACGGCTCAATTGGTCTGGTGTACCCTCATCGGTCTGCTTCTCATTATCATCGGGTTCGCTTTCTTGGTCCTTCCCGGCATCTACTTGCTCGTTGCCTATACCTTTTCCTACCTGCTGATTGTGGATCGGCGAATGGGGGTCAGGCAGGCGCTTGAAGGAAGCCGCCGGGTCGTGAACAAGCACTGGTGGGGTGTCTTTGGATTGACACTGGTGATGCTCCTCCTGATCGGCGTCGGCGGCATAATCGGAGCCGGTGTTCTGGGCATACCGATCGGCTATGGACTTTCCGGTGTTTTCCCGGAGGTGAACCTGGATGAGCTGCCCTTCGCAGTCCCTGAGATGGGCCTCACGGTCAACCTGGGTATGGTGATCGGGGTAGTGAGCGGAATGATGGTGGGCGGGGCCCTCGGGGTGGCGGTTTCCGGGAGCATGCTGGCCGCCGCCTATGCCGACATTTTCGGGCTGGCCGTGTCCTCGCAGGCACACTCTTAGCTTACGGGTTAGTCCTGTTTTCTAAGCCGTTTAGGCAGGGGGTATTGGCGGACTGATTTTATTGACAAAGGTGGACACCTGTGTTAGATAGGCCGGACTTTAGCAGAGTTGGACAGACTATTTTCAAGGTGTTGCCGTCGGGACCGTCGTGGGGTGGCGCGGCGGTTTTTTTCGGTCTGGTTGGACTCATCGTTCCATACCCAGCTTGGGCCACCCACGAGACCGATCACCGGTTCACCATCTCAGGCTATGTGCGGGACAAGGATGGGAAGCCGGTCAAGGACGTTCGGGTGCAGGCGCGGGACCTGCGCGACCGGAGCGTTGATCCCGTCAACACCTACGCAGATGGAAGCGGATTCTACAAGGTGGTCCTCCACCTGCATAACCACAATGTAGGGGACCCCATTCACGTCTCGATCAAGGACGAGCGATCTGGAGTCGACGAGGGCAAAAAGTTTCGGGCTGAGTTTGATCCGAACGACCGGCGGACCGAACGAGAAGCGAGAGTGAACTTCGGCCCTGAACTGGAACGGTCGCCGATCTCCGGGGTCGGGGGACTGGTTGAGACAGCGGAGGCGTCCTCATACTGGTTGTATGGGGTGGGGGGAATACTGGCCTTGGCGGCCATCGGTGCCGGGGTCGCCTGGGCCCGGCGTCAGCAGGCCAAGGCGGTTCCGAAACGACGCGGAAAGAAACGTTGAGCACAAGAGGAACGTGGACTCAGGCGCTTGACTTCGGGGGCGTGACGCCCTGAAGGAAAGCGTCTTTTTTATGCGAGAGATTTGCGGAGAGGGAAGGAGCTTGGGGGAGGCTATGAAGATCACAAACCTGACGGTACTAGCCATCATCGGAAGTTTTGGACTCATCCTTGCGGGGTGCGGTGAGGAGGAAGGGCCAATCCAGCCCCCTCCACCTGCTCCTCCGGAATACGCCGACAAACACATGCCGGCTGGGTGGTGGGCCGATGAAAAGATCATCGCTGAGGGCAAGGAGATTTTCGAAGGGGTCAAAAACATCGACGTGAATTGCTCGTCCTGCCACGGCAAGGACGGCAAGCCGGTCAAGGCAGGCGCCCGGGACTTCCGCAAGACCGAGCGGATGAAGCTCTACTCCGACAGCGTCTGGTTCTGGCGGATCTCGGAAGGGGTGCCCAACACCAAGATGAAGTCCTGGAAGAGCAAGCTACCCGAGGAGGACCGGTGGAAGGCCATGGCCTACGAGCGGAACTTCGGGCTCAAGGGGATGGGCTACGATGTGGCCAGGAAGGAGTGGGTCCCGCTGACCGAACTCGGGAAACCGGCGCCAGCGGCTGCGTCCGCAACTGACGGGGCGACCCCAGCGGCCAGTGACAGCAAGGCTGCGGCAGCGCCTGCTAAAAATGCCCCGAAGAAAAACGGGAAATAGAGGAGGCAGTTAAACAGCATAGAAAGGGAGCGAAAGGGCCATGAAGACCTGGCAACAAGCGCCCGCGGCTGACCTCGTGGAAAGGACGCGTCCGGGGCACCCATTGCCATCATCGTGCAATGGGTCGATAGCCGGGGCGGGTCGGGTGAGATGGGCGAAGTCCCGGCTGAGCGGCGTTCTCAATGTCGTACTGATCGTAACGGGGCTTCTGTTCGTCGGAACAGCCGTCGCCTACGCCCAGCTCCCTGAGCCCAAGGCGCACGAGTTTCCCTACATAGGAAACCGTGGGGCCGTCTGGATCGTGGCCCAGCTCCATATCCTGTTCGCGGCGTTCATCCTGGGGGCACCGATCTTCGTGGTGGTCAGCGAGATTCTGGGCTGGAAGAACCAGGATACCCGGTACGAGCGACTGGCCAAGGAAGTCACCAAGGTCACGGTGATCCTCTACAGCATGACGGCGCTGACCGGCGGCCTCTTCATCTTTGTGCTGCTGGCTACCTATCCTCAGTTGACGGCGTGGTTGATCGGGCACTTCTTCGCCGTCTTCGCCGTCATGTATCCCCTGCTCTTTATCTTTGAGACGATCGTGCTCTATCTCTACTGGTACACCTGGGATGCCTTGCAGGGTCCCAAGAAGCTCCGGCACATCGCGCTTGGAGTGCTCCTGAACATCATCGGCTTGGCCACGCTCATCGTGATCGACGGCCCGACGGCGTTTATGAACACCCCGGCCAAGTTTGCAGAGGGGGGCATGGACCTCAAGACGTTCATCGAGACCACGGCGACCCTGTGGGACAAGATGAACAACTACAGTTGGTGGCCGCTGAACATCCACCGCACGGTCGGCAATGTGGTCTTCGGCGGGTTCATCACCGGTCTGATCGGGGCCTACCTGTATTTGGCTGCTAAGAATGACGAGGAACGGGCCTTCTA
>VBOK01000263.1 GCA_005877565.1 Nitrospirota bacterium | reverse complement strand
AAATCACTCTCAATGCTCCAACTCGAATCGGTCACCAAGCACTTTGCGACCAAGACGATCCTCAAGGAGGCCTCAGCCCACCTGCGCCCTGGGAGCCGCGTCGGGTTGGTCGGCCCCAACGGCATCGGCAAGACGACGCTGCTGCGACTGATTTTGGGCGAGCAGACGCTGGACGGAGGACGGATCCGCAAGCGCCCTCGCCTGCAAATCGGCTACCTTCCCCAGGACCTCGAGCACATCCCCGGCACGACGGTACTGGACGCCACCCATCGCGGGCAACATCCGGAGCACGAGGCCAAACGCATCCTCTCCGGCCTTGGTTTCTCTCAGGAGGACTTCACCCGGCCGCTCGCGGAGCTCTCCGGTGGATTTCGCATGCGGGTCGCCCTGGCGCACATCCTGCTGTCTGCCCCCGACATCCTCCTGCTGGACGAACCGACGAACCACCTCGACAAGGCGACGCAACGCTGGTTCGAGGACTTCCTCCTGAAGTCCTCCTTCACGATGCTGGTCGTCAGCCACGACACCGCCTTTCTCGACCGCATCGCGACGCACATCTGGGAGATCCGCCACCACCGGATCTTAGAGTCCACGGGCAACTACACGAAGTACCTCGCCTGGCGGGAGGCGTACGAGGCGGCGCAGCAAGCCGCCGCCGACCGCCAGGACAAGGAGATCGCGCGCGTGCAGAAGTTCGTGGACCGGTTCCGGTATCAAGCCACCAGGGCTCGCCAGGTGCAATCCCGCCTCAAGCAACTGGAGAAAATCAAGCGGGTCGAACGGACCCGCGATCCCAAGCGCGTGCGCTTCCGATTTCCCGTCCCTTCCGCCTCCGGCCGGCATGTGCTGGAGCTTAAGGGCGTCGCCAAGGCCTATGGCGACAACGTCGTCTATCGATCTCTCGATTTCGCAGTGGAGCGCGGCCAGCGCGTCGCCCTGGTGGGCGAAAACGGCGCCGGCAAGAGTACCCTGCTCAAGATGCTGGCGGGCGTCCTCCCACCCAATGCCGGCGTCCGGACGGTCGGCCACGGCGCGACCCTCCACTACTTCGCCCAGCACCAAGCCGATATCCTGAACGCCGAGCACACCGTGCTGGAGTCCGTCGCGGAAGCGGACGACGGTGCCGACATGAACTTCATCCGCGCCATCGCCGGCGCATTCCTGTTCGAAGGCGCGAATCAGAAAAAGCTGATCAAGGTGCTGAGCGGCGGCGAACGCAACCGCGTGGCCCTGGCCCGGATGCTCGTCAAGCCGGCGAATACTCTCTTGCTGGACGAGCCGACGAATCACCTCGACCCCGCCTCGGTGGATGTTCTCACCGACGCGCTCGTGGCGTTTCCTGGCACCATGGTCTTCATCTCCCATGACCCGGTGTTCCTCACGCGTGTCGCCACCCGCGTGGTGGAGATCGAAAACGGGCAAGCCCGCGACTACCACGGAGACTACGAGTATTACTTGTGGAAAACGATGCAGGAGGTCGAACCTATCAAGGGGGTGCCCGAGTTCGCATCCAAGCCGTCCAAGGCGCCCAGCGAACCCACGGCAGCCCCGACTGCCGCACCCCGGTCACGTGCCGGCAACACCAGCGCCCTCAAGGAGCGGCGAGAACTCACAAAAACCTTAGCCCGCGTCGAGCGGCAGATCGCCAAGCTCGAAGCAGAAATCGCCGCCGGTGATGACAGGATCAAGGCCCGTGACAAGGAGTTGGCGAGCCAGGAACTCTACCAAGACCACGAACGGTGGACGGTCTTGATGAAGGAGCGGGAAAACTGGGTGAGGGATCAGTCCGTCCTGACTTCCCAGTGGGCCGAGCTCTGCGAGAAGGCGGAGCAGCTTCGGGCAAGCTTGAAAAGCCTGGAGAGCGAGAGCCGTTAATCGTTATTCGTTATGCGTTATTCGTTATTTAGGAAGTCCCCACGTTTCACGTTTAACGATTAACGTTTAACCTTTCCCCGACTCGCCGTGTCTTATTGACAAGAACGGCTGAGCGGCTTACTCTTCCCACGCGGCGGCGGAGGTGGCATGGATCAGGAACTGGTTCAATACCTGGATGAACGGTTTCAGGGATTAGATCGACGGTTTGAGCGAATTGACCAGCGGTTCGAACAGATTGACCAGCGGTTCGAACAGATCGACCAACGGTTCGAGCGGATTGAACAAAGACTAGACGGGCATGACCGTCGTTTCGATTCGATCGATCAACGGGTCGAGGAGGTCAAGCGTCACAGCGGCGTGCTGGTTGAAGGTCTTCGGCACGAGCTTCACCTGGTAGCCGAAGGGTTCGCAACTTTCGTGGAAGGGCGATATGCCCAGGACCAGGCTCGGATTGACGAACGCTTCCGCGAAACCCAGGCGTTGATCCGCGCCTCATTCGAACACCTCACCCGGCAGAAC
>VBOK01000031.1 GCA_005877565.1 Nitrospirota bacterium | reverse complement strand
TCGGCTATGCGGGCACCTCGGTCTGGGTCGACCCCGATCATGAGCTCATCGTGGTGCTGCTCACGAACCGCGTCCACCCGACGCGGAAGAACGACAAGATCCGCGCCTTCCGGCCGGCCCTCCACGATGTCGTCTTCACGAGCGTCGTCGGCGGGTGAACGTGGGCTCGCGCTGCCAGTAGTACAGCTTGCCGGACTCAGCGGTCTCGACATCCGGTTGGCCGGCCTGAGAGCGGTCCCGTTGATCGGGATCGCGGACCGTGCCGGTTCGGGTCGGCACCCCGTCGCGGAAGACCACGTAGTTGGTCGGGACAGCCGGCACACGGGCGCCCGGCAGGACGACGCCGACCAGGTTGAGCGGATCGGCGGCGGAGACCCTGATTTCCTGCGCCGTGCGCTTCTCTGCGTGTCCCATCGCCCGGCGCAGGGCGCGCAAGGACTCCACTGCATCCGGCAGCGCGAACTGCTCGCCGATGAAGCCGCTGACGAATCGCCCGCCACCGACTAGCCCGCGCAGCTCCATCTTCCGATAGCACACCAGCAGGTCGCGCCAGGCCAGCGGCAGCGATTCGCGTTGCAGGAGATCGCGAAACACGACGCCGTACCGGCGAAGCAACTGCCTCGCCACCTGTTCGACCGGCGGCGAGGACTGAGGACTGAGTGCTGAGGACTGTGGGCTGAGAGCCGCTGCCTGATAGCTGATAGCTTGCCTAAGCAGCGACCACCGCCCGGACGCATGCCTGGGGCGCTTGGTCCGAGCTCTTCCTTCCGCACGACGGCGGCGCGGGTCCAGCAATGCGCGGAGGTTGTCGAAGCCGTCCGCCGTGACCGACCCGGCGGCCACGAGCTCCCACAGACCCTGTTCCACTTCCGAGGGGAGATGCCCCGTGCCTTTGACGATGTCCGAGAAGAAACTGGCTCCGCGCGTGTGGATGAATCGGTGAATGTCCTCGGCAAGAGGGCTGACAGAGGGAGACGAAGACCCGTTTCCATCCGTGGCCAGCAGCCATTCGACATCCTCGCGCGGAAACAGACTGATCGGGGATACACTCGTGGGTACGGTGCGGTGGCGTTGTGTGGAGTCGCCCTCGCTAGCGGCCTGTGCGGGCGGTGTGAGGCGTCCCCAGGCCACCGAGCCGCTCAAGCAAAGTCGGTCCAACAGTGCCGGATCGTATTTGGAGATTCTTGCTGGCAGCAGATACCGCTCCCAGGCCGAGGCCGCAGCCTCGAATCCGGCCAGTTGTCGGATGATCTCCAAGAGGCCGGCTTCGCCGTGGAGCCGCGCCCCTGCTGCGACATGCTGCCACTGAAACAGGAACTGCATGAAGTCGGCTGCCGTGACCGGCTCGATTTCCCGCCGGAGCCTGCCGATGGTGAGGCGATGGATGCGGGCCAGCAGACGCCGATCACACCATTCTTCCTGGGAGGGGGAACGGAAGTGCCCGCGCAGAATTTGACCTTCTGCTTCGAGGCGCAGTAACGCCCCGTTCACGTCCTGAAGCGGTAGGTGTAGTTTGCCGGCCAGTTCCTCGGCGGTCGTGGGGCCGGTGCTCTCCATCCAGCCTTGAACGATTCTACGGATCGCTTCATCCCGTTCCTCGTGTTCTGCCGCGCCAACTCCTTCGACCGCTGGACTGTACTCGGCGGCAGGGAAGACTGTGCGAACCGTGGCGAGGCGTTCGGTGGCGACCCAGCCGGCATCATCCCCTCCCACTAGGATGGTCGCACGGCCGGTTTCAAGCAACGCGGGGAGGAAGGCCGCCCAGTCTCTTCCGAGTTCCTCCGGCACCCAGATCAGCGTCAGCAAGGCGTCGTGCAATTCGTCTGCGTCGCGAACCACCGGCCAGGCCTCTGCTGCCACCTCGGCGATCGCCGCTGGGTCCAGTGCGCCGAGATCCCCGGCCAGGTCCGGCGGCAAGCTCCGACGCATCTCGACGGCGCGCGCACGCCGCTCCTCCAGCGGCGCGTCATCCAGGTACGCGTACGGGTTGGCGTTCAGGATCTCGTGGCAGAAGGGCGACGGCATGGGCGTGTCCACCGCGAGGCAGCGGATCTCGCCGCGCTCGATGCGCCGGAGCACGGCCACGAGGCCATCCACGTCCATTGCCTCGGTCAGGCAGTCGCGGACGGTTTCCCGGACCAGCGGATGGTCGGGCAGGGCGGTCTCTTCGGGCATGCCCCTCATGTTGTCCTGGCAGGCCAGCGCGGCGGGAAACACAGCCGCCAGCAGGTCTTCCGCGCGCATCCGCTGGATCTGTGGGGACACGCGCCGTCCGTGAGCGAAGCGCAGCAGGGCCAGCGCGCGGCTTGCATTCCAGCGCCAGCGGCTGGCAAACATGGGCGCGGCCAGAATGGCCTGGACCAGCACGTCACGCACGGTGTCGGCGCGGAGGAATCCGAAGACCGCCTCCAGCGGGAAGCTGTGCCGCTCGCCCAGCGAGAGGACGAGTCCCTCGTCCGTGGCGGCGGCTTGGAGCTCCTGGTCGAACGTCGCGCAGAAGCGCTTCCGCAGCGCGAGGCCCCAGGCGCGGTTCAGCCGCCCGCCGAAGGGGGTGTGCAGGACCAGTTGCATCCCGCCCCCTTCGTCGAAGAATCGTTCCGCAACGATCGTCTCCTGTGTCGGCACGGTTCCGAGGATCGCGCGGCCAGCCGCCACGTAGGCAGCAGCTTGCTCGGCCCCCCGACGTTCCAGGCCACACTCCGATTGCAGCCAGTCAATCACATCGGGAGGGGGCCCATCACCCGTTGCATTTGACGGAGCAACGGGTACCCGCGCCCCTCCCGCACCCACCATCGCGGGAGGGGGCCCCTCACCCGTTGCATTCGACGGAGCAACGGGTACCCGCGCCCCTCCCGCACCCACTTTCGGCTCGCTCGGTGAGTTAAGCCTCTGGTCTATCTCTGCTCGGATTGCGGCGACTTCGGCGGAGAGTTCGATGGTGCGCGACGGCGCCTCGCCTCGCCAGAAGGGAATCGTCGGGGGCGCTCCATGGGCGTCCTCCACGCGGACCTTGCCGGTCTCCACGCCGCGGATGCGCCAGGAGGAATTGCCCAGCAGAATGATGTCCCCCGCCAGGCTCTCCACCGCGAAGTCTTCGTCCACGGACCCGACCTGCGTGCCGTCCGGCTCGGCGATCACCGCGTAGTTGAACGTGTCCGGAATGGCCCCGCCCGAGGTAAGGGCCGCCAGGCGGGCGCCCCGCCGCGCGCGGAGCCGGCGGTTGATCCGATCGTGATGGAGGTACGCACCGCCTCGGCCCCGGCGCGTGGCGATCCCTTCGGCCAGCATCCGAACCACCGCGTCGAACTCCGCGCGCTCCAGCTCGCGGTAGGGAAAGGCGCGCCGGCACAGGGCATAGAGGTCGTCCTCCCGCCACTCCTGGGCGGACACCTCCGCCACGATCTGCTGGGCCAGGATGTCCAGGGGCGCGGGAGGCACCTCGATGCGATCGAGCACGCCAGCCCGGATCGCACGCACCAGTGCCGCGCATTCGATCAGCTCGTCGCGGGTGGTCGCAAAGAGCCGGCCTTTCGGCTGCGTGCCGATCCAGTGACCGGACCGGCCCACCCGCTGCAGGCAGGTGGCGATCGCCCGCGGCGAGCCGATCTGGCACGCCAGGTCCACGGTGCCGACATCGATGCCGAGCTCCAGCGAAGCGGTCGCCACCACCACACGGGTCTCGCCGTGTTTGAGGCGTTCTTCGGCCGACAGGCGGATCTGCCGGGACAGGCTGCCGTGATGGGCGGCGACGACCTGCGCGCCCAGATCGTGCAGGCGCTCTTCAAGGTGGTGGGCCACGCGTTCCGCCAGCCGTCGGGTGTTGACGAAGACCAGCGTGGAGCGGTGCTCCCGCACGAGGTCGGCCACCCGGTCGTAGATGTCGCTCCAGATCGCGTTCGTCGCCACTGCTCCCAGTTCGTCCTTGGGCACCGCCACCGCCAAGTCCATCTCGCGGCGATGGCCGATGTCGACGATCCGGCAGCCCATCGTAGCGGGAGGGGAGAGGAACTCTGCGATGGTTTCAATGGGTCTTTGGGTGGCCGAGAGGCCGATGCGGGCCGGTCGGGCATGCGCGAGCGCGTCGAGTCGCTCTAACGACAGCGCCAGGTGTGCGCCGCGCTTGTTCGGCGCCACGGCGTGAATTTCATCCACGATGACGGTCCGGACGTTGTGCAGCATCCGGCGGCTCTTCTCGGCCGTGAGCAGCAGGTAGAGAGATTCCGGCGTCGTGATCAGGATGTGCGGCGGCCGCCGGACCATCTGCTGGCGCGCCGGGCCGGGGGTGTCGCCGGTGCGGACCGTGACGCGGATCTCCGGCCGCGGGAGCCCCGTCGCCTGGGCCCGCTCAGAAATTTCAGTCAGGGGCTGGTGCAGGTTCTTCTGGATGTCGTTACTGAGCGCTTTGAGCGGGGAGACGTACACGACCTGTGTGCGGTCTTCGAGGCCGCCGGCGAGCGCCTGCTTGAACAGGGCATCAAGACAGGAGAGGAAGGCGGCGAGCGTCTTGCCGGAGCCGGTGGGCGCGGCGATCAGGACGTTGTCGCCCGTCTCGATCGCCGGCCAGCTTCGGGCCTGCACGTCGGTGGGCGAGCCGAAGCGCGTGCGGAACCACTCCGCGATGATCGGATGAAACCGGGATAACGGCATACGAGTCAAATCTTAGCACGTGCGAGGGCTGAAAGGAGCAGGCTGATCTAGGCGGGATCGGGGTAGTTCACCCAGGGCTCTTTCTCGGCGTAGTACTTCTTGCCGCGGAAGTTTAAGCGCGTCCGCAGCCGCGTGAATCCGATCTTCTGGAGCTGGCCGACGAGGTGCCGGAGGGCCTCAGCGATCGTCGGCAGGGAGGGAGTTTCAGCGATCACGGATTCATACTGGGCCTTGGCCGTGTAGCCGGTCGCAGTGCGCGTGATCAACACGATGCGGCTGAAATACCGGCCTGGGGGGTCGTTGCCCTCGATCTGGTGCTTCTCGATGAGGGTGTTCTTCCGGAAGATCAGTGGCGGCGCACTCATGGCGGGCCGCATTATACGAAGCGATTGGCGGGAATGCAAACAGGCCTCTTTGTCGTCATCGGCGCGACGATGGGTGTACGATAGGGGCAATGGGAAAGGAGTAGGGGAACACCGAGCAGAGTCGGAGGAGAAGCAGAGAGCAAACCTTCCGTGGGGCTGCCGCGCAACTCGGCATGAGGCTACGGCATTGCTTGGATCCAGAGCGTGCCGGCTCGTCACGCAGCCGATCATCCATGGCCGGTTTTTAGAAGAGGGGAGCTTGCGGTCCCGGTCGCATGCCGGCGAGGTCCGGGTCTTCTCCACCGGTCGGTCGGGGGCGAACTGCCTTTTCCGCCTTCCGCTGGGCCCGGCGCGCTTCTTTTTCCTGTTGCTTGGCGCGCTTGGCCTTCTCACGATCGCGTTTTGCGAGAGTCGCCTTTCCTGGTCTCGAGATGGGAACCTCCCGGGCTTGTCAGCGTGCCCACTTGAAGAAGAGCAGGGA
>VBOK01000030.1 GCA_005877565.1 Nitrospirota bacterium | reverse complement strand
CACACCAAACTTGTTGAGCCCAGCCCTTCGATCAAATCCGCTTTCTGCGTTCATTTGACCCACTTTGCGAAAAGATGTAACTTTAGGGTCGCGTCCAACAAGTTCGGTGGAGAGGTGGCCGAGTGGCCGAAGGCAACGGTTTGCTAAACCGTCACAGGGCCAAAAGCTCTGTCGCGGGTTCAAATCCCGCCCTCTCCGCCATAATAAGCAGACGTGAGGTGGTTAGCCCCAACAGGGAACGATGAGCGTTACGGTGAATATTTGAGAGGGCGGGATTTGAACGGGGATTCTGAAAGGGGTGTGCCCCTTTCATGGGGTGACCGGAGCGAAGCGGAGGCCCGAGGGGGCTTGGCCCCCTAGGGGGAGCGCGTCCCGCAGGGACCTTAGCGCGACTTCAAATGCCCGCCCTCTCCGCCACACTGTGGGCGCCAGCGTTAAACGTTAATCGTTAGACGTTAAACGTAGGTTCAGGAGGGATCTTCCGATTAACGGATAACGTTTAACGATTAACGGCGGATTCATCTTGTCCGTCTGGCCTCCTGGAATGCATCAACGCCAGCCCACGCAGCCACGAGGAGCCACGGGAAAGTCAGCCAATAGAACAGTCCGACAAAGACGACGAACGCAAAGACGAACATGGTCGCCTTGTCGCGGCGTCCACAGTAATACTGACCCAAACCGGGAAAGACAATGCTCAGGATGGTAGCTAGCAGGGGGTTCTTCGTCGGTCCCCTGTCCGCGCTTTCTTGGGGCCACAAACCCGCCAAGTCGACTTGACAGTATTTACAACGCTTGGCGCCGACCAATATGATGCCCCGGCAATAGGGGCACGGAACGGTCTCAAGCCTTTCTTCGCTCACGGGAGAGGTCCTCGCACCCTTGCCACGGATCGACCTGCATGCTCACACCACCGCTTCTGACGGCAGCCTCACGCCGGAAGAACTGGTGCGACTGGCCAAGAGTCAGGAGGTTTCGACCTTGGCCGTCACCGACCATGATACCATCGCCGGCTTGTCCCGAGCGATCGCCGAAGGGGAACGCGTCGGAGTGGAAATCATCCCGGGAATCGAGATCAGCTGCCTCTATGGACAGACCGAGCTGCACATCCTGGGTTATTTCATCAACCCGGCGGACCTTCGACTGGGGCCCGCTTTGGCCAAATACTCGGCGAGCCGCGAGGATCGCAACCCCCTCATCGTGCGGCGGCTTCAAGAGCTTGGCTGCAACATCACCTACGAGGAAGTGAAGGCCCTGGCGGGATCCGCAACGGTCGGCCGACCGCACATCGCGCAGGTGCTCCTGCGCAAAGGTTACGTCCAGAGCATCGCAGAGGCCTTCGACCGTTACCTGGCCGACGACGGTCCGGCCTATGTTTTGCGTCTGCTCCCTCCGCCAGAGGAGGCTATCGGGCTGATCAGGCAGATAGGGGGGATTCCCGTCCTGGCCCATCCCGTCTACACCTCGCGTCTCAAGGAGCCCTTCGAGCAGCTCTGCGCGACGCTCAAGGGTCTTGGCTTGATGGGCATCGAAACGTTCTACAGCAGTCACAACCGTCAGCAGACAGACCGTTACCGCAGCATCGCCAGAGAGCAGGGTCTCCTCGTCACGGGAGGCAGCGACTTTCACGGGGATGCAAAGCCACAGCTTCTGGTTGGCACAGGTTACGGGAACCTCGAAATCCCGGCCGACCTGCTCGAACCGATGCGGGCCTTGATCAAGGAGAGAAGGTCAGATGGTTAGTTTTCAGGCGTCTCGACGATATGGTTCTCGAAGCGCGTGCACCCTTCGGCGAGCAAGCGGTTCGTCAGGACCTCGCCGGGCCATTCGATCGGCAGATCGGCGGTGAACACCCACACGTCCGGAGACGTCCATAACGGCCCGGCATCCTCCCCTACCGCAGGATCGAGCAGATCCGTCCAGACCGGCATGTAGACGCCGTTGCCGCACTGCGTGTGCAAGTGGACGATCACCCGCCCGCGCACGGTGGGAGTCAGTTCCCGCCACACCGCGATCGTCTCGTCCGCCAGCCGCTGCAGGCCAACGGAATTCTTCGCGTCGAACAGCGCGTACGCCGCATACACCGGCGCTTCCAGCAGATGCGGCGCCGGAGCCAAATCACTGCACTGGGCCCGCAAGCCTTGCAGCAGACCGTCCTGCTCCTCTGGCCCTAGCTCCTGCGGCACCGTCGGCTCCCCTGCCTCCCGCACGCCGAACAATAGATATACCGTGTGCTCCATGGGCGTATGCAGGCGCGCTGCGAACGGCCGGCTTCGCGTTCCGCTGAACACCGTCTCGACATGCGCGTGCAGACCCTGCAGGGATAAGCGCTCAAGCGTCGTGTCCGTCAGGAGTTTCGGCTCCACCACGACCTGGCTCTCGTGCGACAGATGCAGATAGCGCCGCAACAACGCCGCCGTCTCTTCCGGCTCCACGGTCAATCGCAGAGGTTGCTCAAAATTCGCCTGCAGCGGCAGGGCGATCGTCAACTGCGCGCCCCCCTGGGTTTCGTCCTCCCCGTCGTCCCCCACCGTGGTTGACGCGGCCTCGGCGAGCAGGTCGAAGAGCCACTCGGCCATGTCTTCGTCGAGCGCCGCCAGCACTTTCAGGATCTCTTCCTCGCGTCCCTGTTCAATCAGTTCGGTGAGGGTGTCGAGCGCGGCATCCACATCCCAATGATCGTGTCGCCGCGCGTTGATGAGGTGAATCAGATCGCGCGTCAGGGGGTCTGGCCGACTCCAGTCCTGCATACCGCTTTCCTTGCTATCCTCTATGCTAGATGCTTCTCACTGTGAATGCAATCCTTTATGATACGCTCGCGGAGTTAAGCAACGGTTCTCACTGAGAGGTGCACCAGTTATGGAAAAGGGTTGCCCGCCACTGCACGGCTTACGACACCTGGCGCTTCGGGTACGGGACATCCGGAGAGCCAAGGACTTCTACCAACGTATCTTCAACATGAAGATCGTCTGGGAACCAGACCCGCAGAACTGCTACCTGAGTTCAGGGACCGACAACCTCGCGCTGCACGAGGCGCCCGCTCCGGGCAATCCCGAGCCGGCGCAACCTCTCTGGTCTTCCCTGGATCACTTCGGTTTCATTGCGGGCAGCCCGCAAGGGGTGGACGCCTGGGCCGAGTGGGCGAAGCAGAACGGCGTGAGAGTTCTCGCCGCCCCGAAACGACACCGGGACGGCAGCTATTCCTGCTACCTCGCCGACCCAGACGGCAATAGCATCCAGATCCTCTACGACCCGACGATCAGCCGGGCCCCATAAAGCCGGTCCGGCTTTATGGGGCCTCATGCCTGGTTGTGTTTTGGTTGTTAGTCGACAGGACGGAAGAACGAATCGTACACGCCCCAAGCCAAGATGATCGCAATCAACGTGTACCAGATGTAGTATATCGGCGCATACGGATCTTCTTTGACCTCGACCTTCGCGGCTTCTTCAGCCAACACAACGGCGACGGTGCACAGAAACACCAAACAAGTCTGCAAAAAAGTCCACATCCCTTTCACGGCCTCTCCCTCCTTGAAAACGATCCCTTGCTTGTGTGAGTAAGACGTAATTATACAAAAGCCAGTCCGGATTAGACAAGCGGAAATCGCTAGCCGGTGCCGACCGTGGATCGCATGAGCGCATTGGCTTGGGGAGGGGAGAAGCCCAGGAACCCGTGATGCCGCTCGGTCAGCTCGAGAACCGAGAAGGCCTCCCCATCCACCCGCTCGGGAGCCGTGAAGATCTGGCGCAGTGGCCCGCCGCGCATTCCCACGATGTCCCCTGTGAAGATCACCCCCTGGGCCTTGAGCCGGAGGATGGCCCATTCGATATCCCCCACCAGAACAGCGACGTGGTGCAGGGTCCGGTCACCGAACTTGGCCACCCAGCCGGGGATGATGCTGGTGGCCCCGCGAGCGTCCGGATAGGCCTGATCGATGAACAAGGGCGGGAACCCCGGAGCCCGGTACACCTTGGCGAACCAGTCGTCGTAGTTCAAGGTCTCCGCATAGCTGTACCCCAGCCGGAGAAACTCCTCCGCGCGCCGATCAATGCCCAGCGTTCGGATCGTGAGGTGGTCCACCACCGGCCGAAAGCCGACGCCCACCTCGTCCAGCGCCGCTTGCAGGACTCGCGCTGCCAAGTTGCGCGACAGGTAGTTCTTGAGAAGTCCGTCAATGACCGCTTCCAATTCCACTCCCCGTTCCATGGTTCGCTCCATTTCGTGTTTCATTCCTTGTCAATCTGCGCTCGCTGAAGACGGCCGCTGTAATCCACGTAGATCGCTTTCCATTCGCTGAACGTGTCCAGCGCCGCCTGGCCCGCTTCGCGGTGGCCATTGCCGGTGCGTCGCATCCCGCCGAAGGGCAGATGGACTTCGCTGCCGATCGTGCCGGCGTTGATGTACACGATCGCCGTCCGGATATCCCGCATGGCGCGCTGCGCCTGGTTGATATCCCGCGTGTAGACCGCCGTGGACAACCCGTACTCGACGCTGTTGTTGACCGCAATGGCTTCCTCGAGATCCTTGACGTCGATCACCCCCAGCACCGGCCCGAAGATCTCCTCCTTCGCAATCCGCATGGTGGGCTTCACCTGATCGAAGAGCGTCGGGGCGAAGAAGTGCCCCCGTGCGTACTCGCCGTCGGTCAGCGCCTTGCCTCCCGTCAAAAGCCGCCCTCCTTCCTGCATGCCCACTTGCACGTACCCCTGCACCCGCTCCAACTGCGCCTGACTGACGAGCGGGCCGATCTCGACGCCGGGCTTCAACCCGTTCCCCACAGTCAGCTTCGCCATCCGGTTGAGTAGCATCCGTGTCAGCCGCTCCTTCACCTCCCGGTGAACGAGAAGCCGGCTGCAGGCCGTGCAGCGCTGACCCGTCGTCCCGAAGGCGCTCCAGGTGATCCCATCCACGGCCAGGTCCAGGTCGGCATCGTCCATGACCAGAATGGCGTTCTTGCCGCCCATCTCCAGCGCCACCCGCTTGTGGTGAGCGGCCGCCTCCACAGCCACCTTGCCGCCGGTTGCCGTCGAGCCCGTGAACGAGATCAGCGCCACGTTCGAATGGCGCACGAGCGCCGCGCCCAGCTCGGGGCTGCTTCCCAGAACCAGGTTCACCACGCCCGGTGGCACCCCGCACTCTTCCAGGACCTTGACGAAGAGCGAGGCCGTGACCGGCGTCTCTGGGGACGGCTTCAGCACCACCGTGTTGCCCAGGATCAGCGCCGGGAAGGTCTTCCAGGAAGGGATGGCGATGGGGAAATTCCACGGCGTGATCAAGCCGACGACCCCCACCGGTTCCCGCACGCACAGGGCCGACTTCTCCGGCAGCTCGGACGGCACGACGAGGCCGAACTGGCGTCGCCCTTCAGCCCCCATGTAGTAGGCCATGTCGATCGCCTCCTGCACGTCCCCCTTCGCCTCGGCCAGCACCTTCCCCATCTCGCGGGTCACGGTGCGCGCCAGAGTCTCCTTGTCCCGCACCAGCCGCTCGGCGACGCGGAACAGGATT
>VBOK01000029.1 GCA_005877565.1 Nitrospirota bacterium | reverse complement strand
TCGTGGGGCCGCATCGGCCATCCGTCGGAGATCTACATGGTCGGCGACCGCGTCGAGGTGATGATCCTCAAGTATGACCGCGAGACCGGCCGCGTTTCGCTCGGCCTGAAGCAGAAGAGCGCCGATCCCTGGATGGGCGTCGCCGCTAAGTACCCGGTCAGTACCCGGATCAAGGGCCGGGTCGTCAGCCTGACTGACTACGGCGCCTTCATCGAGCTGGAGCCGGGCGTGGAAGGCCTCGTCCACGTCTCCGAGATGAGCTGGTCGCACGAAGTCCGGCACCCGTCCAAGATCGTCTCCGTCAGCGCGCAGGTGGAAGCGCAGGTGCTCAATGTGGACGAAGCCGCCCGCAAGATCTCCCTCGGGATGAAGCAGGTGGCGCCGAATCCATGGGACCTCGTGGAGACGAAGTATCCGATCAACACCAAGATCGAGGGCAAGGTCAAGAGCCTTACGGATTTCGGCGCGTTCGTCGGACTGGATGAAGGCGTGGACGGCTTGATCCACATCTCCGACATGTCCTGGACCAAGCACGTGAAGCACCCCTCCGAGATCTTCAAGAAGGGCCAGAAGGTGGAAGCCGTGGTCCTCAAGATCGACAAGGAGAAGGAGCGGTTGTCGCTGGGGTACAAACAGCTCACGCCCGATCCCTGGGAGCGCGAGATCCCCGAGAAGTACCAAGTCGGCAACCCCACGCGCGGCAAGGTCGCGAAGGTGACCGACTTCGGCATCTTCGTGGAACTGGACGGCAGCGTGGAGGGGCTCATCCACATCAGCGAGACGGGGCCGGACGCCTCCAGCCGGTTGGAGGACCGGTTCAAGATCGGCGACGAGCTCGAAGCCAAGATCATCAAAGTAGACTGCGAGGAGCGCAAGATCGCATTGAGCCTGAGAGAGCACCACCGCGACACTGAGCGCCAGCAGGTGCACGACTTTCACGCCAACCAAGGCAAAGTGGACCAGTCCCTGGGCCGCGCTGCCCGGAAGAACAAGCGGCACACGGGTGAGGAGGAGAACGGCCAGTAGCGTTCTACCCTATGGAGAGGAAGCGGACAGTCCGGACCGCGCTGGCTCTGCTGGGCCTCCTGGTCCTCGCCGTCATCGGCGTTGCCCTGCTCGCCTCGCTGGCGCTGGACACTGGCTGGTTCGGCGGCGAGAGAGTCGCGATCATCCGCATCGAAGGCGTGATCACGGATTCCCGGGAGACCATCGAGGAATTGCGCCGGTTCCGGGACAACCCCAGCATCAAGGCCGTGGTGCTGCGCATCGACAGTCCCGGCGGGGGCGTCGTACCCTCCCAGGAGATACACACGGAGGTGCTGAAGGCGCGCAAGGACGGGCGGCTCAAGGTGGTCGCCTCGATGGGCAACCTTGCCGCGTCGGGCGGGTACTACATCGCTGCGGCGACCGACAGGATCGTCGCCAACCCGGGCACGCTGACGGGCAGCATCGGCGTGATCATGGAGCTGGCCAACGTACAGGGCCTGCTGGAGAAAGTCGGCGTGCAGAGCGTCGTCATCAAGAGCGGGCGCTACAAGGACCTGGCCTCCCCGTTCCGCGCCATGTCCAAAGAGGACCGGGTGCTCCTGCAGCGCGTCCTGGACGACGTGCACGATCAGTTCATCCAGGCCGTGGCCGCCGGACGCGCCTTGAATGTCGAAGAAGTCCGCCCCCTGGCCGACGGACGGATCTTCACGGGACGACAGGCCCGCACGGCCAAGCTCGTGGACGAGCTAGGCGATCTCCAGGACGCGATCAAACTGGCGGCGCGCATGGTCGGGATTGAGGGAGAGCCGCGCGTGGTCGAGCCCCGGAAGCGGTTCTCGCTCCGTGACCTCCTCGAGAACTCGTTCCTCGGGAGGGTCGCCCCGGCCATGCCGTCAGGGATCAATCTCAAATATCTGCTGGCGATTTAGGAGGGTCATCCATGACGAAAGTGCAGCTCATCGAGAAGTTATCCGAGCAGGTCCCAACCCTGACCAAGCGGCAGGCTGAAGTCGTGGTCAACACGATCTTCAACGGGATCCGCACAGCCCTGGCCAAAGGGGACAAGATCGAGATACGCGGCTTCGGCAGCTTTCGCCTGCGCAACCGCCGCATGAAGGAAGGACGCAACCCGAAGACCGGGGCGACGGTTGCCGTGCCAGCCAAGCGCGTGCCCTTCTTCAAGGCTGGCAAGGAACTCAAGGAAATCGTCAACAAGTAGGACCCCTGGTGGCGGAACCAGAGACCAAGACCCACGACGCGGCGGGCGCTTCCGAGATCGCGTGGACCGAGGGCGCGCTCAAGCGCATGGAGCGGGCCCCTGTGTTCCTGCGAGGCATGGTCAAGCGACTGGCGGAGAAGAAGGCCCGCGAGCTCGGGTACCGAGAGATCACCGAAGACATCCTCACCGAATTCAAACAACAGATGATGGGCCGCATGGGCGGCGAGGCCGGCATGCAAGCGGCCGCGGGCGACATGGCCGCCGGACGGATGCCCTGGACGGCCGAAGCCAAGGCCCGGCTGGAGACCGTGCCTGAGTTCATGCGGCACATGATCCGGCAGATCGCCGAAGACGTGGCGCGCGCGCGCGGCCACATGGAAGTCAACGTCGAGCTCTTCCAGAAGGTGGAAGCGCTGGGCGACGAAAAACTCCAAGAGGCGTCGCCGCTGCCCTGGACCGAGGGCGCGCAGGCCAGGCTCCAACAGAAGATCGTGCAGTCGCCCGCCATCGCCATGGACTTCGTGGCGGACATGGTCAAGCGTGACACGGAGGAGCGGGCCCGCGAGCTGGGCCTCGCCGTCATCGACGAGGCGGCTCTGACCGCCATCTGGGCCGCGCCGCTCTCGCCCGTCTCGTGGAGCGACGAGGCCTGGAAGCGCCTGCTCACCGCGCCCGACTTTGTACGCAGTGGCATCCGCAAGGCCGCCGAACGCCGCGCGCGCAAGCTGGGCCTCAAGGAGATCGACTCGGAGCACCTGACGGTGTTTCGCAACGAGGCGATGATGAAGGCGGTCAAGCGCATCCGGTCGTTTGGTTACAACGAGCTCACCTTCGACGCCTTCGACACAGCCCTCGAGAAGACGAAGCGCCTTCAGGGCAACCCCCAGGCTGTGAAGCGCCTGGAGGAGATTCGCCAGCACTTTAAGGACCCCTACACGAAGAAGCCCGAAGGCGGGACGCTCGGCGCGGAACTGATGGAGCGCTTCCGCAAGTACCTCAAGGGTGAGGACAAGCTCTAGAAGCGCTCCTCTACGACTTCGCCCACGAAGAGCCCGGCCAGGGCATGGTCATGCCGATGGTGCGGGTGGAGCGAATTGATTATTATCTAGTGCCGCCATAGATAGATGAGCACGGCCACGCTGCAGAATCCGATCCACAGCAGGATGCCGATCGTGATCACCCACCACCATTTGTCTCCCGGGCTTTCGATCAAGCCCGGCTCCTTCGCGCTCGCTGTCTCAGTTGATGTATTGGCCTTTACTGTTTCTTCGGTCTCAGCCACGCCGCGACCTCCTGCTGGATAATGCCCTATTATGAACGACTGATCGTCCGATTGAAACAGGATGGACGAAGACTATGTACAAGTCGTTGACGTTGGTGCCGGTGAGGCCGGTCTTGATGTGGCCGCCGACTTTCTTGAAGAAGGTGTAGCTGTCGTGCTTGTGGAGACAGCGCGTCGCATCCATTCTCTTGCGCTTGCCGCTCGCGACGGTCTCGCCATCGGCGACCGCCCCGGCCGCATCGGTCGGCCCGTCGCGACCATCCGTGCCAAACCCTGCCACCCAGACACCCGGCGTGCCTTGGATCGCCAGCGCAGCCGCAAGCGCAAACTCCTGCGCCCGTCCGCCCGTCCCTGAGCCGCGCACAGTGACGGTCAACTCACCGCCGGCCAGCACGCACACCGGTCCAGGCAGTGTGGTCCGCCTGGCCAACTCCTTCCCGAGCTCACCCATCCACCGCCCAAACTGGCCGGCCTCTCCCGTCACGAACATGCCGAAGAGCACGCTTTCGTAGCCCTCCTTGTGCGCGACCTTTGCCGCCGCCTCGACCGCCAGCCGGTTGTTGCCGACGACGACATGCTGGACCCGCCGGAAGTTCAGGCTTCGCGGTTTGGGCGTCTCGTCCCGCCCTCCGGCCAGCCCCTCCACCAGATGGACGCGCACCGCGACCGGCAGCCGCTCCCAGAGGCTGTAGCGGCGAACGATGCGCACCGCATCCAGGAACGTGGTCCGGTCTGGCGCGGTCGGACCGGACCCGATCACGCCGAGATCGTCCCCCCCCACATCGGAGAGGATGAGCGTGAGCACCGAGGCGGGGGTCGCCACCGCCAGCCGCCCACCCTTGATCGCGGAGAGGTGCTTACGGACGGTATTGACATCGGCGATCGTCGCGCCGGAGCGCAGGAGTAGCTGCGTCGTCCGCTGCTTGTCTGCCAGTGTCAGCCCTGCTGCCGGCAAGGGCAGGAGACTGGAAGCGCCTCCGGACAGGAGCACGATCAACAGGTCGTCCTTGTCGAGGGAGGAGGCGAGCTGCAGTATGTGACGAGCTGCCTGCACACCCCTTCGATCCGGAATCGGATGGCCGGCTTCGGCAACCTCAATCCCCGACTTCGCCCGCCTGATCACGGGCCCTGGCGCCACCACAAACACGGCATCGAGCCTTCCGCGGAGGACTTCGCGCACGGCGCTCGCCATGGGGACGGAGGCCTTGCCCGCGCCGATGGCAACCACCCGTCCAATACTGCGCAAGTCATACAGGCGGCTGTCCACGCGCAGAGTCTGACGCCGAAGCGTCAACGCCCGCCGAACGGCGAGGGCGGGGGCAGTCGCGTCGAGCGCGGCGAGCAGGATGCGACGCAACGCTGCCCGGATGGGTGAGGACGGAAGGATCAGCGAGGCTCGTCTGCCTTGTCGCAAGACATGGGACAGCCATTGTCAGGACGCCGCGGGATCTTGATCTGGTGTGTCCCGCGCGGCAGGTAGTCCTTGCGGATCTCGGGGTTCAGGAGCTTCAGCTCAAGGAAATAGGTGCCGAACTCCTCCGCCACGGCGGCCAGATGGCGCCGATCCTCCTTGACATTGATCGTCACCACTTCGGTGTCCAGCGGCGGGTAGAGATCGGCCTTGGCCACGCCCAGGTACTTATCCGGCTGGGAGAAGATCTCCTTGCTCGCGATGATGCGGGGCACGTAGCGCATGGTCTCCGTGGCGTAGTGCAGCTTCCAGTAGTCGTCGACTCGCTGCTCGCGCATGGCCTTCCGGATGTGGACCTCGCCGGTGTTATAGGCTGCCATGGCCAGGAACCAGTCGCCAAAAATGTCGTGCAGCTTTTTCAGGTACTTGACGGCAGCCTCAGTCGAAAGTTCGAGGTTACGGCGGTCGTCTTTCCAGTGGTTGTTCTGCAGCGAGAAGAGCCGCCCGGTCGAGGGGACGAACTGCCAGGGCCCGGACGCTCTAGCCCGTGAATAGGCAGCCGAAATACATTTGCTCTCGACGAGCAGGATGAACTTCAGATCGTCCGACAGCCCGGCTTCGGCCAACTGGCGCTCGGCGGGCGGAAAGCAACGGCCGGTGCGCTTCGCCAGGATGATGCTTTCCCCTTCGTCTTCCAGTAAGCGGTAGAACTCGTACTCAATCCGCTCCCTCACCTGCCAGACATTGAGCGGCACCGCGGAGCCGGCGAACTTGGTCTTGATCGCTCATGGTATCGGTCGCCAACGGCACGGCCAGGAGCACGACGGCCGCAAGCAGGGATCGAGCTCGCGTGATCCATTCCCTTTGGCTCATACACGCCCTCCCCCTGTGTTATGAAATTCTAGCAAGGGTTTTCCTGGGTGGCAAGGTAAATCTGGTAGAATCCCGCGCATGTCCCGCTTGAGCGTCCTGCACGACACCATCACCGCCTGCCGCCAATGCCCCCGCCTCGTGGCGTACCGTGAGGAGATCGCACATCGCAAAACGCGTCGTTTCCACGACTGGACGTATTGGGGGAAACCCGTCCCCGGCTTCGGGGACGTCAAGGCCCGTCTGTTGATCGTAGGCCTCGCGCCGGCGGCGCACGGTGGCAACCGCACGGGTCGGATGTTCACCGGAGATCGCAGCGGCGACTGGCTCTACGGCGTTTTGCACCAGTTCGGCTTCGCCAGCCAGGCCGAGTCGGTTTCTCGGGACGACGGGATGCGCCTGATTGACTGCTACATCACGGCCACCGTCCGCTGCGCGCCCCCGGGCAACAAGCCGCTGCCCGAAGAATTCGACCGGTGCCGGCCCTTCCTCGTGAACGAGCTGAGGCTGCTCACCCGCGTCCGCGTCGTGGTGGTCCTGGGCAAGATCGCGTTCGACGGCTACCTCAAGGCCTGCCGCGAGCTCGGCCATGCGTTGCCCCGTCCGCTCCCTCCCTTCGGACACGGGCGGGTCTACCGGCTCCCGTGGGGCGTCACTCTGATCGGGTCCTACCATCCGTCCCAGCAGAACACCTTTACGGGAAAACTGACGGGACCGATGTTCGCCTCGATATTTGCGACGGCCAGGAGGGCGCTGACGTAAACAGCTGCAGGCACTCGCTAACGACTCTGTGCACCGTCCAGTTCGTCGAGCGCCTGCTGGATCTGGCGGCGCTCGGCCACAAATTGAGGAGCGGTGAGCCGGGACAGCAGACCCTGGTAGTTGTGCCGGGCGGTGTCCCGCTCTCCGATCGCGACGAGCACCCTGTTGTATTCGAGCGAGCAACTCCCCCACGCCCGTCCTGTTTCCAGGAAGGCGCGGTTGGCGTCGATGAGGTCCACAGAGTTGGTCCGCCGGGCCTCACGCTCGTACCCGGCTGTTTTGATCAGTGCGTCGTTCAGGTCTTTGAGTTTGCTGAGCGCCTCCTGGCGCGCCTCCGTGGTCGGCGTGACGGCGAACTGCGCGGCAGCTTGGTTACAGGCAGCGCCCAGCGAGTCCGCTTGTTTCATGAAGGCGCGATAATTCGGCATGCAGGCGGTCGGTGCCACCAGGAGGAACGCAAGCGCGATGAGGCGGGCAGCGGGGATTATTTTTTTACGGCCCACTTTCCCATGGCCGTATTATGCCACAACCCCTCACCGCTCTGCTTCCTTTTCGACGAGGTGTGCCACCAGATACCGCGCCTTCTGTAATGCAGGCGAGTCGGCTGTCAGCGGGGGATCAAATTCCAGCCCAGCGTTGTCTCCGCACTGCCAGATCTCCGTGGCGACCAGATCCTCGACGACTTCCCTCCCGTCGAGACTCTGGTGATGGAAGCGTACCGTGACTCTCTGATGCGTCTTCAAATGATGCTGCACAGTGACCGCCACGCCGCTCCGGCTCAAGTTGCGCATGCTCCCCCAGTACGCGTCACCGCTGCCGGCCACCAAGATATCGACGCGCGTCAGGAGGTGATAGCGCGGCGTCCGCCGCCGCTCTCCGACCACCGTCCCGACAGACTTAGGTGTTAGCTCCATTTCCTGCCTACTCGTGGGTCTCCTGGCGTTTACTCAGCTTTTCGAGCAGAAATCGTGAGCCGCCTGCCCGTGAATTCGACGAAGCGGGCCGGCGTTCTGGCGCCCCGGCGCCTCGCGCGTTCCCGCTCGCTGCTCAAGCGGAGGATGAGGCTCACGAGAATCGAGACGATCAAGAATGCGCCTATCGCCAGCATGCAACGCCTCTACGCTTCCACACGCCCTTACGCCTGGGCCTCAGCCGGAATGTTTGAATCAAGATGGCCGCGCTCCCTCTTGTCAATCTCGATCCTCCGGTCGGCCATGTACAAGAAGACCGTGATGCCGATGGCAACCGCCACTAACGAGGCTAGGACCGCGACGGTCACTGCCAAGAACCCTACAAGCTGAAGTCCGTCACCGAAGAGTTCCATGCCCCCACCTTTTCGTGACTCTCCTGTCGCTTTTCCCCCGACTATTAATACCAAGCGGGGTGCCATACTCAAACCTGTCCACATTTCGACCAAAGTGGGACCATTTGGTGGTGGCTTTCGCTCAGTGGAGGCAGGGCGAACACCGTGAAAGTTGAGCTGGTGGACCAGGGCAACTGTTCGAAAATGAACGGAAATGTCACAGCTCAGGAGCGTCCGACGAGGTTTCTTGGACGTTGGGACTTACGGTTTCTTGGTCAGCGTGTTCAACTCAGCCTGGTAGGTGGCGGCAAGGGATTCCTGGCCGGCCGCCTTGACGACCCGGATCAGTCGGGTCAACACGTCGACGGCCTTCGGCATCTGATTGAGCACGCGGTAGCCTCGGTAGGCCCGGTCATAGTAGCTGATCGCTTCCTCCAGCTGGTGCTCCACCTCGGAGAGCTGGCCTAGATTCACGAGGTCGGCCTCAATCGCAGGTC
>VBOK01000028.1:5936-8190 GCA_005877565.1 Nitrospirota bacterium | reverse complement strand
ACAGATGGCATAGCCGTTGCTGGAGAGGTCTCAAGGGTGTTCCACTGGGCATCACAAATTCCCATAAAGGAGGTTCGCGATGGAGTTGCAGACGTCTGCTACAGGGAACGGGAGGCCGGGTCGTGTTCTGGTCGTGGATGATGCGGCAGTCGTGAGGCGACCCATCGGCATGACGCTGGCGCGTGCTGGCTATGCGGTGGTGGAAGCGGAAAGCGGCGAACAAGCGATCAAATTGGTACAAGATGTCAGAAGCCCCCTCACGGTGGATGTCGTCCTCTGTGACATCCGCATGATTCGGGAGAACGGGGTCGAGACGATCACATTTTTCAGGCAGCAGCACCCGATGATCCCTGTGGTGGTGCTGACGGCCTACCAGGATGTCGAACTGGCTGTGTCATTAATGCGGCAAGGCGCGTTCGATTTCCTGGTCAAGCCGGTGTTGCAGGACGATCTCCGAATCCCTTGAAACTCGCCCCCTCCGCCCTATACTCTTCCAGCATGGCGAACATCAAGATTGCGGTCATCAACGCAAGCACGGTGCTCAAGGACAGTGACGTAAAGGCGGTGGTTCCCGCCCTTCAGACCCAGGTGCATCGGGATTTTGCCGCTGCCTGGGGCATCGACGCGGATCTGACCGTTGTCGCAAGGGATTCAAAACCGACCGCCGGTTCCTGGTGGCTCGTGATCCTCGATGACTCTGATCAGGCAGGGGCGCTCGGCTATCACGATCTCACGGGGGCTGGTCTTCCACTCGGAAAGGTTTTTGCCGGAAGCGATCTGAAACTTGGCTACCAATGGACCGTGACGGCCAGTCACGAATTGCTGGAGATGTTGGCCGATCCCGACATTAACCTGACGGCGTTTGTGGAATCGAGCGACAAGGCGGGGGTGCTCTACGCCTACGAGGTGTGCGATGCTTGAAGAAGCCCTTTGGACTCCTCAAAGGCGGGTACATCGGAGTCTATGATGTGATAGCTGGCGGCGGCTGGCACCAGATTACGGCTGAGAAGGGTCCATACCGCTATGTGATCCGACCGGACGTCGGGAGCCGCCGGGAGCGGCGCCGGACGCCCCGCCACCAGTGGCTCAAGAGCGCGATTAGACAGAGATAGAAGGGCTGTCGCCATGATTACCATCACAGTCACAGAAACGGATTACTTTCTGCCTACTGAGCACCTTCAGTGAAGTTTGGATTTCGGCCTTTGGTTTCACCCTGCAGCCAATGTTCGATGAGCTAAAGAAATCTGACAAAGCGGGAGCGAAGATTCACGTTTTGCTGGACCACAGTCAGGAGACGGGAAAGGCCGGGTCGGGAGGGTGTAATGCCAATTGATCCAGTCTGCGGGATGACCGTGGACGAGCAGACAGCGCCGGCCACGGCGGTGCACAACGGCACCACGTACTATTTCTGCGCCCCGGGGTGCAAACGGACCTTCGAGAAGGACCCAGAAGCGGTCCTCAAAGGCCGCCCCCAAGGCATGGGCCATGCGCCGGTGCAGATGATGCCGCTGCGGCCGAAGCCCGCTCCGGCTGCGCTGACTCCCGCTAAAGCTGCGTCTTCAGTCACGCCCGTCTCTCTCACGATCCCTATCGAAGGCATGTCGTGCGCGTCGTGTGTTGCCAAGATCGAGCATGGCTTAAGCGCGGTGCCGGGTGTCTCCCGCGCCGCCGTCAATCTGGCCACCGAGCAGGCGACTGTCGAGTACCAGCCGGGGGTCACCGATCCCGCGGCGATTCATGAGACTATTCGTAGCCTCGGTTACACGCCGGTGGTGTCGGCCGCGCCCGCGGCGCAAGCGATGGTCTCACCGGAATCAAAGAAGGACCGGAAGCAAGCTGTGTATCGAGCACTGAAACGCCGGTTCTGGATTGCCGCGGCACTGAGCGTGCCGGTCATGCTCCTGGGCATGTCAGAGCACCTCGGCCTGCCCATCCCGCAAGCAGCTTCCTTCTGGCTGCAGTTGCTGTTAACCACGCCGGTGCAGTTCTGGGCCGGCTGGCAGTTCTATAAAGGCGCATGGGCGATGGCCCGACATGGGACCACCGACATGAACACCTTGATCGCGCTCGGCACGTCGGCGGCGTACGGCTACAGCGTGGCGGCCGCCGTGACGCCCGGTGTTTTCACAGCCGGGGGCTCGACGCCGCAGGTCTATTTCGACTCGTCCGCGGCGATCATCACGCTGATTCTCCTGGGCCGTGTCCTCGAGGCTCGGGCCAAGGGGCGGACGTCCGAGGCCTTGACCCGGCTCAT